>DASQWP010000110.1:0-15049 GCA_035640195.1 Gaiellaceae bacterium
CTACGGCACGATCGTCTTCGCGGTCGCCTGGCTCGTGCGCTAGGAACCTCGCCGGTCCCCAGGCCGCCGTCCCCGGTGGGGCTATCGTAGTCGCGTGTCCGTCCGCGTCCGCTTTGCGCCCAGCCCGACGGGGTTCCTCCACATCGGCGGCGTCCGCACCGCGCTCTTCAACTGGCTCTTCGCGCGGCACGAGGGAGGAACGTTCCTCCTCCGCATCGAGAACACGGACGCGAGCCGGGAGGTGGAAGAGTCGGTCGAGCAGATCCAGCGCTCGCTCCGCTGGCTCGGCCTCGACTGGGACGGCGACGTCGCGTTCCAGCTCGACCGGCTCGAGCGGCACCGGGAGATCGCGGACCGGCTCGTCGCCGAAGGGAAGGCCTACGAGGACGAGGGCGCGATCCGCCTGCGAGCGCCGGACGAGGGGACAACAGCCTGGGACGACGCCGTCAAGGGGCGCGTCGAGGTGGCGAACGAGAGCGTCGAGGACTTCGTCCTCCTCCGCGGCGACCGGACGCCCACGTACAACTTCGCGGCTCCTCTGGACGACGCCGACTCCGGCATCACGCACGTCGTCCGCGGCGAGGACCACGTCTCGAACACGCCGAAGCAGATCCTGCTCCTCGTGGCCCTCGGCGCCGACCTGCCCGCGTACGCCCACGTGCCGAGCGTCTTCGGCATGGACGGGCGCAGGCTCTCGAAGCGGCACGGCGCCGTCTCCGTGGACGAGTTCCGCCGCGACGGCTACGTCGCGCCGGCGCTCATGAACCACCTGGCGCTCCTCGGCTGGAGCTACGACGACAAGACGACGATCATGTCGCGGGACGAGCTCGTCGAGCGCTTCACGCTTGAACGCGTGGGCTCGAGCCCGGCGACGTTCGACTACGAGAAGCTCACGTGGATGAACGGCGTCTACCTGCGGGGCCTCCCGGCAAGCGAGTACGCGGACACGCTCGTCGGCTATCTCCGCGAGACGGGCTTCGAGGGGGACGAGGGAACGATCCGGAAAGCCGCTCCGCTCGTGCAGGAGAAGATCGAGACGCTCGGTCGCTTCCCCGAGTTCGCCGGCTTCCTCTTCCGCCCCGTGAAGCCAGACCCCGCGCTGCTCGACGGCTCGGCGCCGGTTCTCCGGAAGGCGCGAGAGGCGCTCGCGGGGACGGAGCCTTTCGCGCGCGAGCGGATCGAGGAGGAGCTGCGCGCCCTCTGCGAGCGCCTCGACCTCAAGCCACGGCAAGCATTCCAGCCGATCCGCGTCGCCGTCACCGGCTCCAAGGTTTCGCCCGGGCTCTTCGAGAGCCTCGAGCTGCTGGGGCGGGAGGAGGCCCTCGCCCGCCTGGATGCGGCGATCAGCGTCTCCGGCCCAGACGCCGGTTGAGGGCGGCCTGGAAGGCCCTCCAGGCGCGGCGGCGGAACTCCTCGGTGGGCTGCGGCAGGAGACGGCTCAACGCAGACCGAGCCGGTCGAATCCCGTTTGTCTCCCCGGACGCCCGCACCACGTGTACGGCGTAAACGAGCCGGGCGGGGGCGAGGTTACGGGCGGAGGAGCAGGAAGCCGCCCGCGAAGAGGCCGAGCCCCGCGGCCCAGACCGGCCAGGCGGCGAGAACGGCCCCGGCGGTGAAGAGGAACGCTCCGCTGACGACGAGCGCCGCCGCCAGGACGGTCGCGACGGCCGTGCGCTCCCGCTTCGCCCGCGGCCGCTGCCGGTCCGCAGAGGAGGCCTCGTCGCGCGGAAGTGCCGTCCGCTCGAGGGCGCGGAGACGCGCGAGCCGGACGCGGAAGAGGATGCCCCGCCATTCGGGCAGAAGGGGCTCGATGAGCTCCGCGTCTGCCGCCTCGAGCGCGAGCGCGACCTCGGCGGTCGCGTCGCGAGCCTCCGCGAGGGACGCGACGAGCTCCTCGTGGAGCAGCTCGGCGCCGCGGGGGGCCTCGATGCCGACGGCGAGCTCCGCTCCCGCGTGCAGGCTGTACTGGAGCGACGGCAGCTCGTCGACGAAGTCCTCGGCGACGAGATCGGGCGGCGCCTGGGCGATGCGTTCCAGGCGCACCAGCGCAGATCCGACGCGCTCCCAGAGGTCTCCCACGGCCTGCGCGTAGGTCTGCGGCTCTCCCCTCCGAACCGTGCGCTCCATCCGCCGCCATCATACGCGGTTACACTCGACCTCCGATGGTGGGCCAGGACCATCGAGTGATCGTCGTCGCGGACGACGACGAGGCGATGCGCCTCCTCTGCCGCGTGAACCTCGAGCTCGAAGGCTTTCGCGTGCTCGAAGCGAGGAACGAGGCGGAGATCGAGGCGTACGTACGGGACCAACGGGTTGTCCTGCTCCTCCTCGACGTCCACCTCGGAACCGAGAACGGGATCGAGATCGCCCGCGCGCTGCGAACCCGTCACCCGGAGGTGCCGGTCGCCTTCCTGACGGGAAGCGTGCACATCGGGGAGCAGACGGCCGCCGTCTCGGACGGCGCCATTCGCAAGCCGTTCACCCTGGAAGAGCTGATCGGGACCGTGCACCGGCTGGCTCGCTCGTAGCCCCGTCGTCTCCGTTCAGCTCTTCCCGGACACCCTGGACGTGGCGCCGCCAGCGGAGCGTGCCGAGCATGAGCAAGATCGCGCCGAACCCCAGCGCGACGTTCAGGATCGTGATGACGAGCTGCTGGCCGAAGCTGAAGGCCAGGATCGTGCTCGTCGACGCCGCGCCGGCGAGAGCGAAGCCCAGGATGGCCTGCTGCGTCCCTGCTCCGCCCGGCGTAAAGGGGAGCACGGTCGACAGCCCCTGCACGACCAGGACGGCCGCCGTCGTCTCCACCGTCGCGTCGACGTGGAACGCCTTCAAGAAGAAGAAGGTGGAGGCGATGCGGGCCACCCAGCTCGCCGCCTGCCACGAGACGACCTCGCGCACGTAGAGCCGCCTGTCGCCCAGGATGGCGAAGCCGCGCACGAGCTTCTCCTTGAACGCGGTGACATGGCGGCTCGCCCAGGCCGCGAGGAGGAGGGCGCCGGCGACGAGGACGCTGCCCAGGAAGGCGGCCAGCGTGGGGTGCTCGACCACGAACGTCCAGTCGAACGCGTCGAGCCCGGGGAGCTCGGGGAGGCCGGGCAGGAGCCCCGCCTGCAGCGCCCAGAAGAAGAGCGCCGCGGCGACGACGAAGTCGAAGAGCGTCTCGACGAGGAGCGAGGAGGTGAGCGTCGGGTAGGACGACTCCTTCACGGCCCGGTGCTTGACGAGGTAGAGCTTGACGACGTCGCCGCCGCGCGCCGGGACCACGGCGTTCACGCCGACGCCGGCCACATACGCTCCGAACGTCTGCGGGTAGGGGACGCGCGCGCCCGGGTACGCGGCGCGGAGGATGTTCTGCCAGGCGCGGACGCGCAGCGCGAGTCTCAGCACGTGGAAGGCGACGGCGAGTCCCAGCGCGCCCCAGCCGACGGCCGCGAGCGCCTTGAAGAACGCCTCGGAGGCGTCGAGAAACGCGCGTACGTCGTCCACGGTCTGACGATAGCGCCCCCACCTGAAGAACCACGCGGTCCGGTCCGAAACGGCCACGACCGGGGCCTGGCCCCGGCCATGTCCCGCGCGGACGGGCTCACGGGACGCGGGCGCCGAGCGGTCGTGCTCCTCGACCGCTGCGCTCTGGTCCGAAACGGCCACGACCGGGGCCTGGCCCCGGCCATGTCCGGACCGGGACAGAAGCCGGATCGAAAACGGCGGCGAGCGCCTACACGGCGGACGTGACCCCGAGCAGGAGGTTCCGCAGGCACTCGTCGTGTCCGCACCGGGGCCCCCGGGCCAGCAAGACGACGAGGGCGATCCCGACCGCTGACACGGCCCTACGCGGTGGCGCCCCCGTCGGCGGAGCGGTCGCGCTCCTCGAGGCCTCCCGAGAGGCGCTGGTAGAAGAAGCCGCCGAGGAGGAGGAGCGCGCCGACCGCCAGGAACGAGAGGGCCCGTGCCACCGAGCTCAGGAAGGCGAGGTCGTAGAGGAAGAGCTTGACGAGGCTGACGCCGAAGAGGGCGAAGCCGGCGAGCCGGAGGGAAAGGGCCCGGCGCGTGAGCCCGACGTAGAGGAGCGCGACGCCGACCACGCCCCAGAAGGCGCTTACCGCCGTGTGTCCGCGTTGGAAACCGGTCTCGAGGCCGCCGGCGGAAGCCGCCTGGGCGAGCTCGAGAATGGTCAGGGAGAGGCCGTAGAGCGCGAGCACGCCCGCGCCCGCAAGCGCGACGACCCGGTAGCGCGACTGGGCCGCGGCGGCGATCTCCGCAAGGCGCGCGATCGTGAGCGGCTCGTCGCGGCCGAGCGGATCGGCGGGCTGCGTCGCGTGGCGGGCCAAGAAGGCGAACGCCAGCGCGGCAAGCACGACGTAGGCGAGGCTCGGCACGCCGTCTCCCGGGTGCTCGGCCGCCACGAAGAAGTCGCGCGGAGGGGCCTCCGACACAAGCGTGTAGCCGACGGCGACGGCCAGGAAGGCGGCCGAGAAAGCCTGGAAGCGGAGCTCCCGCAGGGCGCCGGCGAGCCAGGCGAGCGCGGCCGCGGCAGCCGCCCAGGCGAGTACGAGCCAGGCATGCTCGAGCAGGAAGGCCGCAGCGCCTCCGGCGAGGACGAGGCCCGTGCCCCACTGAAGCGTGGCCAGGTCGCGCTGAGCCCGGAACGACCAGGCGCCGAGGGCGCCGTAGACGGCCGCGAGCGCGAGCAGCCAAGCTCCTTCGAGGTCGAGGGCGCGCCAGCTTCCCTCCGCGAGCTGGAGGATTCCCGTGACGGCGAGGCCGACGCTGACGAGGTGGGTGACGGCCGCCGCCGGTTGCAGGCTGGGCCGACCGCCGAGGCGCTGGTACTCGTGTCCCGCGAGCAGGGCGGCGCCGCCGACGAGCAGGAACGACAGGGACCAGCGCTCGTCTGCGAGGACGTCGACGTCGCCGAGCGTCTTCAGGACGGCGACGCCGAGCCAGATCAGCCCGCCGATCTCGAGCCGGAGCGTTCGCTGCCGCACGCCTGCCTCTACCAGGGCGAGCGCGAGCGCGGCCCAGAACCCGTTGACCGCCACGTGCCCGATTTCCCAGGCGGTCGAGCCGTCCTCGGGACCGAGCCGGAGGGCGAGATCCAGCAGCCCGAGCGAGGCCGCGTAGGTGA
Source organism: Gaiellaceae bacterium (assembly GCA_035640195.1). Lineage (GTDB taxonomy): Bacteria > Actinomycetota > Thermoleophilia > Gaiellales > Gaiellaceae > DASQWP01. Next base: position 5,126 of record DASQWP010000110.1, read on the forward strand.
GCGCGAGACCCGCCAGCCACGCGTACGCGGCCGGCACGGCGCGCACGAGATCCACGAGGTCCTCGAGTAATGCGCCGACCCGCCCTCGGGTCTCAGGGCGCGGCAAGGGCCGTGCGGAGAACCAGGCGAGCGCGGCGGCTCCTGCGGCGAGGGCGAGGACGCTGAGAACGCCGCGGGCCGGATGCGTGTTCTCCTCGAGGAGATGGGTGACGGGCGCGGCTACGGCGAGCGTGTATCCGGCGGCGAGTGCGAGGTACGCGACTGCGGAGAGCTGGAAGCGCCGTTCGCGGGCGGCCCCGGCAAGCCAGGCGAGGATCGCCGCCTCGCCCGCCCACGTGACCGTGAGCGCCGAGCCCGAGAGGAGCTCGGCGCCCGCGACCGCCGCGACGGTCAGGCCCGTCGCCCACAGGAGCGCGGCGAGCTCGCGGCGCCCGCGGAAGAACCACGCGCCCAGAACTCCGTGCGCGGCGGCGACGACGAGGAGCGCGGCGCCTTCACGGTGGATCCCGTGCGCCTCGCCGGCGAAGAGCCAGGCCGACGCATAGCAGGAGAGGGCGGCCCCGCCGAGGACGAACGTCGCGGCGAGCGGCTCGATCGCGGAGCGGCCGGCGCGTAGCTGGTAGGCGAGGCCCGCGCCCAGGTAGACGAGCCAGAAGACGGCGGTGAGGAGGACGACGCCCCAGTCGATGCCGTCGGTCTGCGCGACGAGCCCTCCGATCTGGACAAGCGCCACGCCTCCGCCGACGAGGAGAAGCTCGCGCCAGCGTCGTTCGATCCCGACGATCGCCGTGGCGGCGAGCACGATCGCCACGAAGCCGGTGCCGACGAACGAGAGCTCGTCCTCCTCGATCACGACCATGAGCGGCACGACCATCGCTCCCACGAGCCCGAGCGCCGCGACGAGCTGTGCCGACCAGAGGAGCGCGACTGCCACGGCCACCGCGGCGATGCCGGCTGCGGCGGCGAGCGCCCAGAGCTCGGCCACGAACTCGTAGAGCGCGGTAGCGGCAAGAAGGGTCGCATAACCGCCCGCGATGCCCGCACCCGCTGCGGAGAGGGCGGTGTGAAGCTGGCCGTAGCGGCGTCGGAGCCAGAGCCCGGCCGTGAAGGCGGCGACCGAGGCGAGCGCACCGAAGCCGAGCCTGAGCTCGGGATTGATCCAGCCCCGGTTCACGGCCAGGACGAAGAGAAAGACGATGCCGAGGATGGTCACGATCCCGCCCGCCCAGGCGAGCGCGCGGGCGCCGAGCATGTCGGAGGGGGAGAGCTCCCACTCCCGCCGCCTCCGAGGCGGCGGCGGCATGAAAGCCCGCTCGGGCTCCGGCGGGGGCGGAGGAGGAGGCGCGTACGCAGGGTCCGGCCGAGGCGGCTCTCCAGTCCGCGCCGGCGCCGCGGCGGCCGCGAGCGCCTTCAGCTCCTGGAGATCGACCTCGAGCTCGCCGAGCTTGCGTTCGAAGTCCGCGACGCGCCCGGCCAAGTCACCGGCTCTGCGAGGCGACGGCCGGCCCTTCTCGCCGACGACCACGAGCACGACGAGCGCCACGAGCACGACGACGGCGAGGAGGGGCGAAAACCAACCCGCCACGAGCGCGAGCGCGAGCACGCCGAGAATTGCCTTGCCCGTCACGTCGCCTCCCCGCCGCCCCCGTCGCGGGCTCGTAGCTCGATGAGCAGATCGCAGTCGAGCGCGTTCGCCAGGCGGAGGAGCGTGTCGATCCGCGGGGGGCGGCCGCCCCCCTCGAGCCGGGCAATGGCCGACTGAGTCGTGCCGCAGAGCTCTGCAAGCTCGGCCTGGGAGAGCCCGCGCGCACGGCGCCGCTCGGCGACGGCCTCGGCGATCTGCGCGAAGAGCCAGCCCTCCTCGGCATGAGCGAGCCGCTCGCGGAGGCGCTCCAGCGGGCGGCCGGAGCGGTCGTCCGAAAGCCTACGTCGCCGATCCATATCGCATCTCTGCTATGTCTATAGCAGAGATGCGATAGCTGTCAAGCCCCCGCCCGGGCGATCTCCATGAGGCGTGAGCCCTCCGCGACGAAGACGCGGACGCGGTTGGCGCCGGGGCGGAAGGCCTGCTCGGGAAGCACGGCCGAGAAGAGGATCTCTCCCTCCAGCGCGAAGCTTCGGGTGCTGGCGGCGATCCGCCCGTTGACCGCGATCGCGATGTCCCGGCCGGTCGGGACACCCTCGAGGCGGCCGGAGACCCGGGTCGGCACGACGGCCGAGTCCGGGTCGTAGAGGAAGTCCGTGCCGTGGAGCTCCACCCTCGCGCCGTTCCCGTGCCCGATCGGAAGATGGTCGACCCGGCCGCCCAGGAGCTCGGGGCGCGGCCCGATCGCGTAGAGCCCCGGCGGACCGTCTCCTTCGCCGAAGAGCGAGAGCTGGCGCGCGAGGACGAGGTCGCGCCGCTCGACGAGCCTGGCGGCATCGCCGGTCACCCGCTCCCCGGACGACGTGAAGACGGCCACCTCCGGGTGCTCGCCCGGGCGGACGTCCAGAGCCGAGCTCCCGTCCGTTCGCCAGGGGACGGGCACGCCGAGGATGTCGGCCATGGTCGGGAGGAGGTCGATCGTCCGAACGTGGGCGTCCACGATCCTCCCGGCGCGCTGGCCCGGCGCCTTCACCAGCATGGGGACGAAGGCGATCTCCTCCAGGTTCCCCGCGTGCACTCGGCGCCGCTCGCTGTGCGGCCGGAAGCTGACGCCGTGGTCGGCCAGCACGACGACGAGCGCATCGTCGTAGAGGCGTTCGCGCTTCAGTCGGTCGAGGATGTCGCCGAGGACGCGGTCTGCGAAGCCGAGCTGGAGGAGATAGCGCTGCTGCGCCTGGACGGCGAGTGCCGGGTCGCCCACCCAGCGCTCGTTCGCCATACCCGGCTGGTTGGAGAGCGTGGTCTCGTAGCGCTTCCCGTCCGGCAGGTACTCCCACGGATGGTGGGGCAGGAGGATGTGGAGGAAGAAGAGCGTCGGCAGCGGGCCCCGCTCGATCGAATCGACGAACCGCTCCGCGTGGACGTCCCGGTTGTCGTAGGCGGCCAGGCGTCCTCCGGGCTGCGAGGGGCCCGTCTGGAGCCGGACGCTCGGCTCGTCCGCGGCGCGGAAGTTGCGCCAGGCGTTCGAGATCGGCGGCAGCCGGGAGCCGAGCTCTTCCGGGAGGACGACGTGGCCGTAGACGACGGAGAGGTCGGAGACGAGCGACCCCACCCGGTCGGCGAGCGGCTCCTGCTCCTGGTCACAGAGGCCGGGCGGGCAGAGGTGCGTCTGCGACTCGAACACGCGCAGGCGGTAACCGCCGCCGAGGAGGGTGAAGAGGTTGTCGGGATGGTCGAGATAGAGGGGGAGCGCGCCCTCGTCAGGCCACCGGCCGGTGAGGGCCGCGGGAACGGAGTCGGTCGTCCATTCGTGCACGGTGGTGGCGTTCCGGTACCAGGTCGCATCCCCCGCGAGCCGGGCGAAGCTCGGGTAGCGCACGGCGTCGATCTCCTCCCGGCTGTCGAGGAGGGAGACGGTCGCGAGCTCGTCGAAGACGACCACCACGACCGGGGCCTCGGCCGGCACCTGCGCGAGCCGCGGCTCGGGCGGGCTCGTGAGGACGAGGCGGGAGACGGGCGAGGCGAGGAGGAAGAGCGCGACGAAGAGGAGGGGAGCGGGGCCGAGGACGCTCAGGAGCATGCGGACCGGGCGCGCGCGCAGGTAGAGGGCGGCGGCGACGGCGCCGGCGGCGGACGCGGCCGCGAGGAGCCGCTCGTCCGCCACCTCCCAGGTGTCGATCGCCCCGAGGCAGACCAGCCCTACGAGGCCCGCGACGAAGACGACGTGCGTGACGGTGGCCGCCCGCCGGTGCGCGATCCCCGCGAGCGCAACGACGCCGAGCAGAGCCAGAGGCGGCACGACCACCATCCCCAACGCGAAGAGGACGATGTCCCAGCGGCCCGAGCCGCGCACCGCGAAGAACTCGGCGTTGCGCGAGAGCAGGTCGAAGAGCGGCTGGGCGAGGGCGAAGGCCGAGAGCGCGGCGAGATGGAGGCTCGCGCGCGCGAAGGAGCCGGGCGGTTCAGGTGCGCGGGGCCGCACGGTAGAGAATTCGCGTCCCGGAAGGCAACACCTCGCGGCGGGCGACCTCCCAGTTCTCCGAGAGCGCCCGCTCGAAGGTCTCCGTCCCGTAGTCCGGGTTCGCGTCCGGACCCTTTGCGGCCAGCAGGCGCCACACCATGGGATCCTCGCGAGTAGGTAGCTCGATCACGAGCTCTGTGCGCAGACTGGCGAGCCAGTCGAGGAAGGCGGCCACGGGGATGTTCGCCGAGATGACGACGTGGTGGAGGAGCGCGAGGCAGAGCGTCAGGTCCGGCCGGCCGCGGTCCTCGAGCCTAATCCGTTCGAGCCCGCGCCAGCCCAGTCCCGGCGAGGGGTCGGCGACGTCGGCGACGAGGGGGAGGATCGTCGCCGAGCCCTCGCCCCGAAGCGTGCCGTAGAGCTCCTCGACGACCGCCGCGTCCGCGTCGAGCGCGACGGTGTACTCCGCGCCCTCCGCCGCGATCCGCGTGTAGCGGCCGTCGTTGCAGCCGAGGTCCCAGGCGAGCCGGCGACGGCGGCCCGCGACAGCTTCGCGGACGAACGCTTCCTTCGCGGCGGCGTCCGCCTCCGTGTACGGGCTCTCCTCCGCGTAGTCCGACCAGGCCGAGCGACCCGGCTCCCAGCGGAGCCGCCTCACGAGCTTCTCGAGGCGTCGTACGTTCGCCCGGATGAGACCCTCGTGGAACCCGGCCGCCCGGAGCTCCCCCTTGACGTCTCTCCGCCGGTCTCCGTAGCGGCTCTCGAGCCGCGCGTGCAGGACGACGTGCGCGAGGACCCCGCGGCGGAAGCGATCGCGAGCGGAGAGCAGGCTCCGGCACTCGGTCGGGCTGATCCCCTCGAGCGAGCCGCGCAGCCAGGGCTGGAAGGGCACTCCCCTGTACGCCTGCAGCAGGAGGGGGTAGAGGAAGAGCATGCAGAACTGCCGGTAGCCGGCCCACGGCTCACCGGCCTGGAGGCGCTCGAAGGAGCCCACGTCGACGAAGAGGGGCCGGGCTCCGCGCCACTGCACGTTGTACGGCGTCGCGTCCTTGAGCATCAGGCCCTCGTCGAGGGCCCCGAGCAAGAGCTCGAGCTGAAGCAGCGCAGCGTCCCGAAGCATTCCGAACGGCCACTCGTACGGATAGGAGACGAAGGGGACGCGCTCGTGCGCGAGGACGGCGCCGTATCCCGCGTCCCGGAGCTCGGCGGGGAGGCCGTCGTCGTACGGGATGGTCTCCGTGGCAACCAGCTTGCCCTCGGCCACGCTCCGGCGGAAGAGGTCGCTCGCGACGAGCGCCTGCCAGTCCGCGAGGCCCTGCTCGCTGAGCGCGCGGAGCACGCGCCCTCCCTCGTAGAAGACGCGGCTGTCCGGGTCCCGAAACGATCCCGGCTCGAGCCGGGGGCGGGACGCGCCCGTTACCGCAAGCGCCCCTTCCAGGCATGCATGTCTAGCCGTCCTTCTTGCGAATGCGAAGGACCTGGAGGAAGCGGCGCCAGTAGAGCTTGCCCATGACTGCGGCGGCGGCGAGCCCGCCGACCACGGCCTGCAAGATGATGCTCCCGGATCCGGGATCCAGGTACCCGAGCACGCCTCTCACCATCTTGCCGGAGGATACAGCGCCCTCCGGCGAGCCGGGCACGCGGCGTTTCGGAAGGCCCTACCGGCGCGGTGCGCCGAAGAACCCGCGATCGTCCAGCCGGCGCGAGTCCACGCCGTAGAAGTAGGACAGCGGAGCGAGGAGCACGATTAGGGCGAGAACCACCACGGTCGTCACAGCGGTCACCTCCTTCGTCGTCGCCTACCTATCCCAACGGCCGCGTGCGCCGGCGCATTCCGGGCGCTCTCTGCGATCCTCCGGCCATGGCGACGGAAGGCGGAGGCCGGCGTGTGAGGCCGCTCGAGCTCTTCTTCGACCTGGTCTTCGTCTTCGCGATCACCCAGGTCACGGGCCTCATGTCCGCCGACCCGACGTGGCAGGGGCTCGGTCGCGGCCTGCTCGTGCTCGGTGCCATCTGGTGGGCCTGGGGCGCGTACAGCTGGCTCACGAACACGATCGACCCGGACGAGCCCGTCGGGAGGCTGTCGGTGCTCGCGGCGATGACGGCCATGCTGATCGTCGCGCTGGCCGTGCCCGAGGCGTTCGGCTCGGACGCGCTGCTCTTCGCCGGGGCCTACTTCCTGGTCCGCGCGCTCCACATCCTCGTCTACGCGTACGCCTCGGAGGAGGTCTCGGTGCGGGCGGCGATGCGGGCTCTTGCCCCCACGTCGATCGCGGCCCCTGCGCTGCTCCTCGGCGCCGGCTTCCTCGACGGGGCCGCCCAAGCGGCGGTCTGGTGCCTCGCGCTGGCGATCGACTACTCCGGGCCGCTTGTCCGAGGGGTCGAGGGCCTGACCGTCTCTCCCTCGCACTTCGCCGAGCGCTACGGGCTGATCGTGATCATCGCGCTCGGGGAGTCCATCGTGGCGATCGGAGTCGGAGCCGCAGGGCTGGAGCTCGGCGCCGGCGAGATCGCGGCTGCGACGGCCGGCCTGGCCGTCGCGGGCGCGATGTGGTGGACCTACTTCGACGTGGTCGCCGTCGTCGCCGAGCGGAGGCTGAGCGAAGCGGCCGGGCACGCCCGCGCCCGGCTCGCGCGCGATTCCTACAGCTACCTGCATCTCCCGCTGATCGCCGGCGTCGTGCTCGTGGCCCTGGCGATCAAGAAGACGCTGGAGCATGTCGGCGAGTCGCTCGCGGAGGTGCCCGCGATCGCGCTCTGCGCGGGCGTCGCGCTCTACCTGCTCGCGCTCGTGGGGTTCCGCCTCCGCGTCGCCCGCACGGTGAACGGGGAGCGCCTCGCAACCGCGGGTCTCGCGCTGGCGCTCATTCCGGTCACGCTCGTCGCGCCGTCGCTCGTCGCGCTCGTCTCCCTCGCGGCGCTGCTCGCCGCGCTCGTCGCCTACGAGGCAGTTCGCTTCCGCGAGGAGCGCGCCTCGCTGAGAGCGATGCCCGGGCACTGACTCGCTGAGGAGGCACAATATGGCGCTCGTGAAGCACGAGGTCATCACGTCATGGCAAGTCTGATCTGGCTCATCGTCTGGCTCGTGCAGGGAACGCCAAACCTGGAGTGGTTCGGCTCCTGGAACGACTGGTCGGTCGCGCTGCTCGGTTGCATCGTCTTCGACGTCTTCAGCGGCCGAGAGGTGGCCGGCTCAGGAGGGCGTCGTACGCCCGCGGAGTAGCCGCTGGAGCGGGGAGTGGGGCCGCCGCGCCGCCGTCGATGACTTCGCGGCGACGGCGAGGTCTACCCGACAACATCGACACGGAGGTGGGAAGTGGGAGCGATACACGTGCACGAGTTCATGAGCCTCGACGGCGTCATCGACGCGCCGACGTGGACGTTCGACTACGGCTTCCACCCCAAGATGGGGGAGGCCATCGGCGCGGTCACGGAGCGTTCCCGAGGAATTCTGCTCGGGCGCACTACCTACGAGATGTTCGAGCCGGCGTGGTCGAAGCGAACCGTGGAAGACGATCCAGGGGCGCCGTTCTTCAACGACACCACCAAGTACGTCGTCTCCGGGACGCTCACGACTGGGACGTGGAGGAACTCGAAGATCATCGGGCCGTACGACCCCGACGCGATCCGCAGCTTGAAGGACGAGGTCGGCGGCGACCTCTACGTCAGCGGCAGCGGCACGCTGGTCCGAGCGATGCTCGCGGACGGCCTGGTCGACGAGCTGCATCTGTTCGTCTACCCGCTCACCCGCGGATTCGGTCCGCGGCTCTTCCCCGAGGAAGCCGCGCCCGGGAAGCTGTCGCTTGCGACGTGCGAGTCGTACGACAACGGCGTCGTCTACCTCGCCTACCGACCGCAGGCGTGAAGACTCCTACTCAGTCAAGGCGCATACGGGATTCGAACCCGTGCCGCCGCCGTGAGAGGGCGGTGTCCTAGGCCACTAGACGAATGCGCCGTCGGCGGACAGAGTAGCGAATCGACTGGGACGCTCCCTCGGCGCGTCCCTCGCCTCCCTCGAGAAAAAAACAGAGGCTGGGCCGCCAGCCTCTGTGACGCGCCCGGCTCATCGCGATCGACGTAGGTCTGTCGCGCCGAGCGGGCCCGCGCAGCGATGATTGTGCGAATTATCGCTTGAGTTTTCAAGGGGGTGTGGACAACCGGGCAGGAAGGAGGTCCGGCGCCCTGCGGCCCGGACGCCGGACCTCCTTTCGTGCCCCAGAGCCGTCGCCGCGCTACCCTCACAACGGCGAATCCCGCGGGCCCCGGGCCCTGCTTGCTTATCTCACATCGCGGCGAGGTGAAGCAAGCGTCCGAGGTCGAGGCTTTACCTAGTCCAAAGTCGGGATCCGGGCGGAAGCCCGTCTACCACTTCGAGCGACGCCCGCGGCGGCTCGTGTAGACGAGCCGCGGGCGCGCGGTGCGCATTCCGGCCTCTTCGAACTGCTCGCGGTGCCCCAGGCGGCTCGCCACCCGGCTCGCGTCGGCCTGCTGGTCCGGAAGGACGAACGTGACCGCGATGCCGCTCCTCCCGGCCCGGCCCGTGCGGCCGGTGCGGTGGAGGTAGCCCTTGTCCTCCTCAGGCGGATCGAAGTTGATCACATGCTCGATGTCGTCGATGTCGAGGCCGCGGGCGGCGACGTCCGTGGCGACGAGGACGGCCACCTTCCCGGTCTCGAAGCGCTCGAGCGCGCGCTGGCGAGCCCGCTGGGACAGGTTTCCGTGGAGGGCTTCCGCGCGAACGCCGTGGCGGGCGAGCCTGAGCACGAGCCGATCGGCTCCGCGCTTCGTCCGCACGAAGACGAGCGTGAGCCCGTCGGCCGCGCGAACGTGGTCGACGAGCGTCTCCACCTTGGTGTCCACGCTGACTGCGACGAAGCGATGCTCGATCTTGCCTTCCGCGCGATCTGCGGGCTGCGCCGCCTCCAGCCGGGACGGGCTGCTCGTGTAGGCGCGCGCGATCTCTCCGACCTCCCCGTCGAGCGTCGCGGAGAAGAACATGGTCTGGCGGTTGCCGGGCAGCCGGCGCACGATCCGGTCGACCTGGGGGCGGAACCCCATGTCCAGCATCCGGTCGGCCTCGTCGAGAACGAGGATCCGGATGCGGGAGAGGTCGACCAGCTTCCTCTGCGCGAGGTCCTCGAGACGGCCGGGCGTGGCGACGAGCACGTGCGCGGAGCGCGCCGCGGTGGCCTGGCCCTTGATCGGCACCCCCCCGTACACGGTCGCGACCCGCAGCCCCTTCACCGGCGCGAGGGAGCGAAGCTCCTCGGTCACCTGCCCGGCGAGCTCGCGGGTGGGGACGAGCACGAGCGCGCTCGGCCGTCGGTCCCCAGGATCAGTCCGCTCGACGATCGGGACCGCGAACGCGAGCGTCTTGCCGGAGCCCGTCGGCGACTTCGCGAGCACGTCGAGTCCGGCGAGCGCGTCCGGGAGAGCGAGGGTTTGGATCGCGAACGGCTCGTGAATCGAGCGGGCAGCGAGGGCGTCGGCGACAGGCGCCGACACTCCGAGCCCGCGGAAAGACTGTTGTGACATCGTGTTCTACTCCTTCTTCGGTTCGAGACTCGCCTGCCCCGAACGTCCGAAGGAGGAACGAGAAGCTCATCTCACGGCCGGCCGAATGCCAGCCTGTTGCTCAATGGTATCGGCAGCACGGGGCGACGCCGTGAGAGACGTCGATCTCGCTTGGTCGGACCACCGCAAGAATCTCGCGTCCGCTGCGTCTCAGTAGGAGAAGGCTCGACAGAACGGAGATCTTGCATGCTGCACTGGTAGGTCGCAGGGCTCGAGTTTCGACCGCGTGCTTCTCAGCTCGGACACGGCCCGAGCTGGTCTCCGTGCGACAGGTGGGCGCCCGCAGCCGCGGACGCGACCTGGA
>DASQWP010000111.1:0-3231 GCA_035640195.1 Gaiellaceae bacterium
CCAGCCTGGGCGCGCTCGAGATCGAGCAGGGGCAGTTCCTGGGCCTCGTCGACGAGGAGCCCGTGACGTCGGGGCCCGCACTCGAGCCGGTGGCCCGTGAGGTCGCTGAGCGCCTGCTCGGGGAGGCGACCGACGTCCTCACCATCCTCGCCGGCGAGGAGGCCGAGGGCGTCGAGGACCTCGCCGGAGCCTTGCGCGACGCGCATCCGGAGCTCGAGATCGAGGTGCACGAAGGCGGGCAGCCCCACTACCCGCTCCTGTTCTCGGCCGAATAGGCCGATAATCTCCCTCGAATGGCGGGCGATCCCATCACCGTCGTCCTGGTCGAGGACAACGACGTCTTCCGCGAGTCGCTTGAGCTCCTGCTCGACGTCGTCCCCGACCTCGACGTGGTCGCGGCGGTGGCGGACGGCCGGAGCGCGCTCGAGCTCTGTCCGCGCATGCAGCCCGACGTCGTCGTCCTCGACTACCGCCTTCCCGAGCTCGACGGCGTGGAGACGACTGCGGGCATCAGCTCGGCCTGCCCGGAGACCGCCGTCGTCGTCCTCACCGCCGAGGTGGAGACCGGGGAGGCGGAGGCGCTCGTGGAGGCCGGCGCGGTCGCCTGTCTGACCAAGGACCGCCGGCTCGACGAGATCGTCGGAGCGATCAGGGACGCGGCCGGTCGCGGTGCGGCTCTCCGCTGAGAACACCGCGGTCGTCCTCGACTCGACGGCCGACCTCCCCGACGCGCAGGACCGCCATCCAAGCTGGCGCGTCGTCCCGCTCTACGTCCGCTTCGGGGAGGAGACTTTCCGCGAGTACGCCGACATCTCGGCCGAGGACTTCTACCGTCGCCTGCGCACGGCGTCCGAGCCTCCGAAGAGCTCCCAGCCGACGCCGGCCGACTTCGCCGCGGTGTACGAGGAGCTCCAGGGCTACGAGAAGATCCTCTGCCTCATGATCTCGGCCAAGCTCTCGGGCACGGCCGAGAGCGCCCGGCTCGGCGCGGAGTCGGCGGGGGACGAGCGGGTGAGCGTGATCGACTCCGGCGTGACGTCGGGCGGGACGATCATCCTCGCGGACGCCGTCCAGCGACGGCTTGAGCGCGGGACGACGGAGGACGAGGTGCTCGAGCTCGTGGAGCGGTTCAGGAGCGAGCGCGGCCTGCTGTTTACGGTCGAGACGCTCGAATACCTCATCCGCGGCGGGCGGATCGGCAAGGCGCAGGGGCTCGCAGGGCAGCTGCTCAGCGTGAAGCCGATCCTGCACTTCGACGAGGGCGAGGTCGCGCCGCTCCGGCGCGTCCGCGGCCGCGCGAAGGCGCTCGCGGAGCTCGAGCGGCTGTTCGTCGAGACGACGGAGGACACATCTGACCTGCACGTGGGCCTCGGCCACGCGGAGGCGCCCGGCGACGCCGAGGAGCTGCTGCGGCGGATCCGCGCCGCCCGGCCGCAGTGCTCGGTCGACATCGTGACGACGCTCGGCCCCGTAATCGGCACCCACGGCGGCCCGGGCACGCTCGGCCTCTTCTGGTTCCAGGACGACGGGCCCTGAGGGGCCATGCCGGGGTCAGACCCCGGCATGTCCGCAGAGGACGTGTCTGGGGCCAGGCCCCGGACACGTCCGAACGGAACGCGACCTTCTCGGCCCGCTCGGCGGTCGCGTTCGGCTCGCTCGCCGCCGAGTATCGTTGGCGCCGTGCAGCACGTCGCGCACTGGGACGACGTGGAGGGCCGCCGTCGCGAGGCGGGGCACATCGCCGGCACCTGGTTCGATCTCGGTAGGGCGGCGGGCACGGTCGGCGCCGGGCTGAAGCGCATCCAGATCGACCCGGGCAAGTGGTCGACGCCGGCACACATCGAGGGTGCCGAGGAGGAGATCTTCTTCGTCCTCGGCGGCTCGGGCGTGTCCTGGCAGGACGACGGCCGCGGCGGGGTCGCCTACGAGGTGGGCGAGGGCGATTGCCTCGTCCATCTCGCCGAGGCCGAGGCGCACACGCTGTGCGCGGGGCCAGACGGGCTCGAGGTCCTCGCCTTCGGCCAGCGCCTGGCGCACGGGAACACCGTCCTCCCGCGCTCCCGAGTCGCGTGGATGTGGCCTGCGTTCGTGGACGTCGTGCCGATCGGCGACGACCACCCGTACAAGCGGGAGGCAGCCGCCGGGGAGCCGGACGTGGGCGAGCTGATGGAGCGCCCGCAGACGATCGTGAACCTCCACGATGTCGAGATCGTCGAGCGCGAGCACGGCAGCTCCCGTTTCCTCGAGGAGGATCTGGGCCGCAAGGCAGGTTCCCTGCACACGGGGATCTCACGGGTGACGATCCCCGCCGGGCGGGAAGGCTGGCCGCCGCATTGCCATTCCGCGGAGGAGGAGATCTTCGTCGTGCTCGACGGGAGCGGCACGCTCGTCCTCGGGGACGCCGAGCACCCCGTCCGCCGCGGTCACGTGGTCGGCCGCCCGCCGGGGACGCGCGTCGCGCACTCCTTCAGGGCCGGCCAAGCCGACCTCACGTACCTCGCTTACGGGACGCGCGAGCCGAACGACATCGCCTACTACCCGCGCTCGAACAAGGTCTCGTTGCGGGGCGTCGGCGTGATGGCACGCCTCGAGCAGATCGACTACTGGGACGGCGAGCCGTCGCGGTAGCGACCGGGGCGCTGCCTATACTCGAAACACCCTGGCCCTCCCGGTGAGCACGCGCCACGCGCCGGCCGGCTTTGCCGGCATGGACCAAGGCGCGCCCGGGAAAAGGCGGGGGGCGGATCCGGAGGCGCCGGTGGAGACGCTCTCCGGCGTCGGCCCCAAGGTGGCCGAGCGGCTCGAGAAGCTGGGCCTGCGCACCGTTCGCGACGTCGTCGAGCACCTCCCGCGCGCCTACCTCGACTGGGGCGACGCCACGGGCCTCGGGGACCTCCGCCTCGGGCAGGAGGCCACGGTCGCGTGCACGGTCGAGCGCGTCTCCGTGCGGCCCACGCGGCGGCGGAACCTGAAGATCGTGGAGGCGGTCGTCACCGACGAGTCCGGTGGTCGCGCTGTCGCGGTCTGGTTCAACCAGGCCTGGCTCGCCGACCGCCTCACGCCGGGAACGCGACTGCTCGTGCACGGGACGCTCGAGCCCGGCCGCGGCCTTCCCTCGCTCCGCGTCGACAGGCACGAGATCGCCGGCGACGGGGCGGGACTGCACACGACGGGCCTCGTCCCTCTCTACCCGGCGAGCGAGGAGGTCTCGACCTGGAAGCTCCGCGAGCT
>DASQWP010000112.1:0-13365 GCA_035640195.1 Gaiellaceae bacterium
TTCTTGGGCGCGGAGAGGCCGGGAAGCTCCTTGTTCGGCGGAGGAGCGCCGCGCTGCACCACCTTCTTGCGCTCGCTCGGGGGCGGTCGCGTAGGGGCCGGCGGCGGGCCCGTTGCTCTCCCCTGGCTCTCCGACGTCGCCCGCGTGTGCCTGCGGGGGGTCGAGGGCGCGGTCCGCTCCGCCGGGCGCTCGGTGAACGGCGCAAGCGACCCGGCCTCGGAGTGAAGCCGCTCGACCACGTCGCCAGACGGCCTCCACCGCGCCGCCGCGGCGACGGCATGGAACGGAATCGCTGCGAAGGAGGCGACTGAGCGGACACCTCTCCCCGCTGCCGCCCGCAGGGCGAAGGCGCCCAGGGCCGGCGGACGGTCGGTGATGCCCTCGCGGTGCGCGAGAACGAACCCGACTGCGATGCCGAGCGCCCCGGAGAAGGCCAGCGTGACGGCGACGAGGAGGGGCCAGGGCGTTCCTTCCTCCGCAGGCTCGGTCTCGACGGGCCTCGGACCCCCCTGTGCGGCTGCCGTCGGGATCGGAAGCCATTCTTGCTGCGCTTGCGCGGCCGGTGAAGCCGCGAGCGTAAGGACGGCCAGCACGGCTGCGACGGCCGGAACCAGATGACGGGGCGCCGGGCTCGAGCGGGTCATCGGATCGTGCGCGTGCTCACGGGCATCAGCTGGGCGAGCCTGACGATGTCTTCGTTGCGCAGGCAATTCCATCCGTGGGACACACGCCTGCACGGCACCGGCTGTGACCGGCTCAGCGTGAAACCTTCCCTTGACGAGAACCTCCTCTCGGGATGCCAGAGGCCATCCCAGCACGAGCAAACCCCTTCCGCAGGACGCCAAGTCGAAGTTTCCCGCTCGTGCGGAACGTAATCAAGTCCGTCACGGCTTACCCGCCGACCTGGACGGCTTCGACGCCCCGCTCGGCGAGCACCGCCTGAGCCGCGGCGAGTCGCGCCACCGGCACGCGGTAGGGCGAGCAGGAGACGTAGGCCAGCCCGAGCTCGTGGCAGAAGCCGACCGAGGGCGCGTCCCCGCCGTGCTCGCCGCAGATGCCCAGCTTGATGTCCGCTTGCACACCGCGGGCTCGCTCGACCGCGATCCGCATGAGGTCCCCCACCCCGCTTCGGTCGAGCGTCTCGAACGGGTTCGTCTCGAGGATGCGCTCGTCCAGGTAATGGGTGAGGAAGCGGTCGGCGTCGTCGCGAGAGAAGCCGAGAGTCGTCTGCGTCAGGTCGTTCGTCCCGAAGGAGAAGAAGTCGGCCTGCTCGGCCACCTCGTCCGCCCGAACGCAGGCGCGCGGGAGCTCGATCATCGTGCCCACGAGATAGTCGATCCGTCGCTCGGCCTGCTCCATCTCGGCGGAGGCCGTGTCGAGCGTCAGCTCCCGCAGGCGGCGCAGCTCCTCGGCGAAGCCCACGAGCGGGTGCATGATCTCGACCAGCGGCGCGTCGCCGGTGCGCTCCTCCACCGCCAGGGCGGCCCGCACGATCGCGCGCACCTGCATCTCGTACACCTCCGGGTAAAGGAGACCGAGCCGGCAGCCGCGCGTCCCCAGCATCGGGTTCGCCTCCTGGAGCGAGCGGATGCGGCGCCGCATCTCGTCGGACTCGGCCTCCTCGACAGGCGGCAGGAACTCGTGCAGCGGCGGGTCGAGGAGCCTGATCGTGACCGGCAGACCGGCCATGGCCTCGAAGATGCCCTCGAAGTCGCCCTGCTGGAGCGGGAGCAGCTCGGCCAGCGCCTCGCGGCGCTCCTCCTCGCTGCGCGACATGATCATCCGCCGGACAACCGGCAGCCGCTCCTCCGCCATGAACATGTGCTCCGTCCGGCAGAGCCCGATCCCCTCGGCGCCGAACTCGCGCGCCTTCGTGGCGTCCTCCGGCGTGTCGGCGTTGGCGCGCACACGCAGTCTGCGGAGACCGTCGGCCCAGCCGAGAAGGGTCTCGAAGCTCTCGTCGATCTGCGGCGCGACGAGGTCGACCTCCCCGACGATCACCTCGCCCGTACCGCCGTCGATGGTGACGACGTCGCCTTCCGCGAGCTCGGCGTCGCCCAGCCGGATCGTGCGCCCGTCGAGGTCGATCGAGAGCCCCTCCACTCCGGCGACGCACGGCGTCCCCATCTGCCTGGCGACGACGGCCGCGTGCGACGTGAGCCCGCCGCGCGCGGTGACGACGCCCCTGGCGACGAGCATGCCGTGGATGTCGTCCGGGGTGGTCTCCCAGCGGACGAGGACGACGTCCTCGCCGGCCTTCCCCCGCTCCTCCGCCGTGTCCGCGTCGAGCACGACCTTGCCCGTCGCCGCGCCCGGGGAGGCGTTCAGGCCCTTGGCGGCGACGTCGTAGTCGGCCTTCGGATCGATCGTCGGATGGAGGAGTTGGTCGAGCTGCGCGGCATCGACCCTCGCCACGGCTTCCTCCTTCGAGATGAGCCCCTCGGAGACCATGTCGACCGCGATCCGGAGCGCCGCGTGCGCCGTCCGCTTGCCCGAGCGCGTCTGGAGCAGGTAGAGCCGCCCGTCCTCGACCGTGAACTCGATGTCCTGCATGTCCCGGTAGTGCTCCTCGAGCCGTTGCATCGTCTCGGTCAGCTGCTCGAAGGCGTCAGGGAGCCGATCGCGCATGCGCTCGATCGGCTCGGGCGTACGGATCCCGGCGACCACGTCCTCGCCCTGGGCGTTCACGAGGAACTCGCCCCAGAGTCCCTGCTCCCCCGTCCCGGGATCGCGCGTGAAGGCGACGCCGGTGCCGGATTCCTCGCCCTTGTTGCCGAAGACCATCTGGACGACGTTGACGGCCGTGCCGAGGTCGTCGGGGATCCCGTTCGCGCGACGGTAGACCTGCGCGCGCGGAGTCTCCCAGGAGTCGAAGACGGCGCGCACGGCCCGTTCG
The DNA here is from genome assembly GCA_035640195.1 of Gaiellaceae bacterium. Lineage (GTDB taxonomy): Bacteria > Actinomycetota > Thermoleophilia > Gaiellales > Gaiellaceae > DASQWP01. The sequence goes on from DASQWP010000112.1 coordinate 2,897, forward strand.
AGCTGCACGCGGGGGTCCTGGGGGAAGTCCTCACCCGTCTCCTCTCGGTAGATGTCCTTGAAGCGCCCGACGAGCTCCCGTAGATCGCCGGCCGAGAGATCCACGTCGTCCTCGACGCCGCGGCGCTCCTTCAGGGCGGTGAGCTCCCGCTCGAAGCGGTGGGCGTCCACGCCGGCGACGACGTCGCCGTACATCTGGATCAACCGGCGGTACGCGTCCTCGGCGAAGCGCTCGTTGCCCGTCGCCCGAGCCAGGCCCGCCACGGCCTCGTCGTCGAGGCCGAGGTTGAGGATCGTGTCCATCATGCCCGGCATCGAGACGGCCGCCCCCGAGCGCACCGAGACGAGCAGCGGGTCCTCGGGATCGCCGAAGCGCTTGCCCGTCTCCTCCTCGAGCGCGCGCAGGTGCTCATCGATCTCCCGCTCGAGCCCGTCCGGCAGCTCGGCGCCCGAGCGCATGTACTCGCGGCAGGCCTCGGTCGTGACGGTGAAGCCCGCCGGCACGGGGATGCCGATGGCGGTCATCTCCGCGAGCCCGGCACCCTTGCCGCCGAGCAGCTCGCGGCCGAGCTCCGCGCCTTCCGAGAAGTCGTGGACGTATGTGCCGGCCATCAGGTGCAGGGCATTTTCCCATCGGGCCGGTTTCGATGCCATGTCCCCTGTCGCCATCTAGCAGGCGAAGGGCGAGAGCATCAGAGTCGCCCCATGCGCAAGAGGTTCTTCCTCACCCCCTCGGCGACGCTGCTGCTCGTCGCGCTGCTGGCCGGCTTCGGCCATCTCGACGGCAACTAGACGCGCGAGACCATCCCCCGGCAGGGGACTTGCGCGTCTCGCGGAGGCCGCCCATCGTGAGAGCAGCGGGCTAGGCAGACGCGGGGCGCCGCAGCCTACGTCTCGGCCCGAGAAGAGGCGGTCGTGGCGCCACGGGCCGCCTCTACTTTTTCCTGGTGGGCCGAGGATGCGCGAGATTCGCCACTATCCGGTCGGAGCCTCGACACATCCGGCGCGCCACCCGTAGGTCGGCGAGCGATAGGCTGGAACTGGAGGGAGGCCCGCGGCGGCCCCGGGGGCAGTCGCAACGAACCGGCCGGAGCCAGAGCCGGCGACGAGCGTCTCCGGCCAGGGCGCCTCTACTCGGCCTTCGGGCGGCGCGTGAGCTGGCGGATCGTCCGCCCGCGCTCCGAGTCTTCGATGAGCGTCGCGAGCCGCTTCTTCCGGGTCTCCGCTCTCTTCGCGCTCACCACCCACCAGACAGCGGCCTTCCGGTACCAGCCAGGCTGGGCCTGGAAGAACTCCCACGCCTTCTCGTTGCCGCGGAAACGCCGCTCGGACTCCTCGTCCAGCCTCGCAGCGTCCTGCTGCTCGTGGGAGTAGATGCCGGACCTCTCCTCCGAGCGCCTCTCGAACGCGGCCAGCCCCGCAGGACGCATGCGGCCCTCGCGAATGAGCCTCTCCGCATTGCGGACGTTGACGACGCTCCATGTGCTGCGCGGCCTTCGCGGCGTGAAGCGAAGGGCGTAGGTCTCGTCGTCGAGACCCTGCTGGCGGCCGTCGATCCAGCCGCAGCAGAGAGCTTCGTCAACCGCTTCGGACCAGGAGATCGTCTGCTTGCCCGTCGCCTTCTTGTAGAAGCCGAGCCAGAGCTCCTCGGCCGTTTCGTGATGCTCCTCGAGCCAGGCGCGGAGCTCCGCGGGGCCCGCGAAGTGGGTCGGCTTCAACTCGCGCGCCGTTCCGCGAGCCAGGAGACGAGCCGGATGCCCATCCACACCGGCGTGAAGAGGACGTAGAAGACGAAGAGGCCGGCTGCGAGGATCGCCATCCACCAGGGCCAGTAGAACCAGGGCACCTTCGGCTTGTCCGTCACGCCCGCGCCTTGGCCCGCAGGCGCCGCTCCTCGACGAGGCGGACGATCCTGCGCGCCGTCTCCTCGATCGCCAGGTTGGAGACCTCGATCACCGGGCACCGGAGGCGGCGATGGACGGTCTCGGCGTAGTCCAGCTCCTCGTGAATGCCCTCGAGCTCCGCGTAGCCGCGCCGGCCCCGGCGCATCGCCCGCGCCCGCGCGCCGCGGATGTCGGCGAGCGTCTCGGCGTCGATCGTGAGGCCGACGACCTTGGCGGGGTCGAGCTCCCACAGCTCCCGCGGCGGCTCGATCCCCTTCACGATCGGCACGTTGGCGGTCTTGTAGCCCAGGTAGGCGAGGTACATGGAGAGCGGAGTCTTCGAGCTGCGGGAGACGCCGACGAGGACGATGTCCGCGTCCTTCAAGCCTTGCGCGCCGACGCCGTCGTCGAAGCGGACGGCGAACTCGATCGCGGCCATGCGGCGGAAGTAGTTGGAGTCGAGCACCGGGCGGGCACCCGGCTCGCGGGTCGCCGGAGAGCCGGACACCTTCGCGACCGCCTCGATCGGGTGCCCGAGCAGGTCGCAGTAGTGAACTTTGTAGCGCTTGCACACGGCCCGCATCGCCTCCCGCAGATCGGGCTGGACGAGCGTGAACATGACGACGGCGCGCCGCCCACGTGCCCGGGCGGCGGCGAGCTGGACGTCGTCGGCGTTCGTGATGCGCGGATGACGGATGACCTCGAACTCCTGACCGGGAAACTGGCCCTCGACGGCCTCGGCGAACTTGGCCGCGGTCTCGCCCGTGGAGTCGGAGACGACGTGCAGTTCGACGGGATCGCTCATCGCGGGATGTGCGAGAGGTTGCCGAGCGCGCCGACGGCGTCGCGCACGTCGAGGAGGAGCCGCAGCCTGTTCGCGCGTACCGAGGAGTCCTCGGCCATGACGAGCACCTCGTCGAAGAAACGGTCGACAGGGGGGCCGAGCTCGGCCGCAGCCGCGAGCGCGCCCTCGAAGTCCTCCTCGGCGACGGACGCCTCGATCCTCGGCGAGGCGGCTCCCAGCGCCGCGATGAGGGCGAGCTCGGCCTCGTCGGTGGCCAGCTCCGGGTCGAGGCTCGGTGCCGCCCCGTCCGCCTTGCCGGCGAGCCTGTTCGCCCGGTCGAAGGCGACGAAGGCGCGGTCGAAGGCCTCCGAAGCCGCCTCGCCGGCAAGCGTCTCCGCCAGGCGGGCGACGGCTCCCAGCTCGGTGACGGCGCTCTCGCGCGCCGCCCGCACGAACTCCACGGGGACGTCGAGGAGACCCTCGAGCCGCTCGAGCACGAAGTCGGCGACACCGGCCGGGTCGTCGGCCACCTCCGCCGCCTGCTCGACCAGGAGGGCGAGGTCGCGGCGGGCGAGCACGTCGACGTCGATCTGGAGGCCGCCCTCGGTCGCCAGGCGGCAGAGGCCGATCGCCGCGCGGCGGAGCCCGTGAGGGTCACGCGAGCCCGTCGGCCGCTGGCCGAGCGCGAACGCAACGGTGAGGTTGTCGACCTTCTCGGCCGCCGCGAGGACGCGGCCCGGCTCGGTCTGCGGGAGCGGCCCCTCGCCCGCGTCGGGGAGGTACTGCTCGTCGATCGCCGCGCAGACGGCCTCGGGAAAGCCTGCGAGCCGCGCGTACTCGGCGCCGATGTGCCCCTCCAGGTCGGGGAACTCGCGCACGAGCTCGGCCGCCTGATCGGCCTTCGCCAGCCGCGCCGCCTCGCGCGAGGCCTCTCCCCCGCCCAGCTCGGCGGCGAGCTCCACCAGCCGCGCGGTCTTGTCCGCGAAAGAACCCGCGCCCGCGGCGAACGTGATCGAGCCGAGCCCCTCGGCAAGCCGCTCGATGCCGCGGGAGACATCCCGCTCGAACGTGAAGTGGGCGTCGTCGAGCCGGCCCTCGAGGACGCGCTCGTTGCCGGCCACCACGGTCTCGGGGTCGCCGCCGTTGGCCACGAACGCGAAGCGGGCGCCTTCGAGCGGGAAGTAGCGCTGGTGCGACTGCATCGCGGTCTGGACGACCCGCGGGGGCAGCTCCAGAAAGCGCTCGGCGAAGGTCCCCTGGAGGACGAGCGGGCTCTCGACGAGGTAGACCACCTCTTCGAGGACTCCCGCCGGGTCGCTCCAGCCGCCGATCCGGTCGAGGCCCTCGACGATCAACCGGCGACGCTCGTCCGCCTGCGGCTCCACACCGGCGGCCCGGAGCACGTCGGCGTAGTCGTCGGCATGCGGGATCTCGACCTCCCCGTGCGTGAAACGGTGCCCGAAGGACGATCCGCTGAAGCCCTCCACCGTCCTCCGATCGAGCTTCGCGCAGACCCAGCGCACGGGCCGGGCAAAGCGCATCCCGCTCTCGTCCCACCGCATCGACTTCGAAAACGCGAGCCCGCGCACGATCTCGTCCAGACGCTCGGGGAGCACGTCCTCCACCGGCCGACCGGGGATCGTGACGCCCAGGAATCCGTCCCGGACCTCCAGCTCGTCGACGCTCACGCCCTGCTTACGCGCGAAGCCCTCGGCCGCTTGCTCCCGTAGGTGCTCGGGCGGGCCCTGCACCCACTCGTCGGGCGAGCGCTCGGGCAGATCCGTGAGGTAGAGCGCGAGCCGGCGGGGGGCGGCGAGAACGCCGCCGCGCTCGCCTCCGAGCGTCGGCAGCCACCGCTCGGCCAGCTGCCGCTCCGCCTCCCGGCACGCCGAGGCCGGAAGCTCCTCGCAGCCGATCTCAAGCAGCAGGCTGGGCAAGGGTCTCGACGTAGAGCTGCGCGACACGCCGGGCGAGCCCGCGCACGCGCGCGATGTAGGTCGCACGCTCCGTGACGGAGATCGCCCCGCGCGCGTCCAGCAGGTTGAACGCGTGCGAGCATTTCAGCACCTGGTCGTACGCCGGGAGCGGCAGGGCGCGCTCGAGCAGGTGCACGCACTCTGCCTCGTGCTCGGCGAAGCGGCGCGTCAGCACGTCGACCGGCGCCTCCTCGAAGTTGTAGACCGACCACTGGCGCTCGCTCTCGCGGTAGACGTCCCCCCAAGTGACGCCGGGCGCCCACTCGAGCTCGAAGGCCGAGTCCTTGTCCTGCAGGAACATGGCCAGGCGCTCGAGCCCGTAGGTGATCTCGGCCGGGATGAGGTCGAGCTCGAGCCCGCCCAGCTGCTGGAAGTACGTCCACTGCGTGATCTCCATGCCGTCGCACCAGACCTCCCAGCCGAGGCCCCAAGCGCCTAACGTAGGCTGCTCCCAGTCGTCCTCGACGAGACGTACGTCGTGCCTGCTCGTGTCGATGCCGATCGCCTCGAGCGAGGCGAAGTAGAGGTCGAGCACGTCCGGCGGCGCGGGCTTGAGGATCACCTGGTACTGGAAGTACTGCTGGAAGCGGTACGGGTTCTCGCCGTAGCGCCCGTCGGTCGGCCGGATGACCGGCTCGACGCAAGCCGTCCTCCACGGCTGGGGACCGAGGCAGCGGAGGAAGGTCGCCGGGTTCATCGTGCTCGCGGCCACCTCGGTGTGGTACGGCTGCATGATCACGCAGCCCTGGTCTGCCCAGTAGCGCTCGAGCCGGTCGATCGTCTCCTGGTACGAGGGGGCGCTCATCGGCCGCCCATAGTAGTCAGCGACTCCGCGCCAACGTCCTCAGGCGGAAGCCGCCGTGCTCCTCGTACGAGGCCTCGATCACGCGCAGGCACTGGCGGAGCGCCTCCGGCGGGAGCGCCGCGTCACGCGCCTCGGCCATCGGGTGCTCGAGGAGCGTGCGGATCCCGACGAAGCCGGCCTCCGAGACGGGCAGGGCCCCGGCGCCGCACTCCCGGCAGACTGCGCCCCCCGCGCGTGCGGAGAAGCCGACGAGGGGCTTCGCCTCCCCGCAGGCAGCGCAGCCGGCCAGGTGCGGGAGGTAGCCGGTGAGCCAGAGGAGCTTGAGCTGGAAGGAGAGCGCGAGCGCGTCGACGGCCGGCTGGGCGGGAAGCTCGGCCTCGACGCCGTCGAGGAGGTCGAGAAAGCGGGTGAGGGCGTGGAATGCCGGCGGCTGCGCCTCCTGCTCGACGAAGAGCCGGAGCATCGCCTCGAGCCCGATGTGGCCCACGGCGAGCCGGTAGCCGTCCGCGCGCGACCGCTCGTGCGAGCGAACGAGCTCGGCGCCGCGAACGGTCATCAGCTCTCCGCGTCCCTCGTGAAGGAGCAGCTCCACATGGGAGAGCGGCTCCAGGCGCCCTCCGAAGCGCGAGCGCGTCTTGCGGACGCCCTTGGCGACGGCACCCGCGCGCCCGCGTTCGAGCGTGTAGAGGTGGAGGACGCAGTCGGCCTCCGAGAAGCGGATCGAGCGCAGCACGACGGCCTCCGTCTTGAGCGTGCGCGACGACACGACGCCAGTCTAGATCCCGGGTTCGGGGGAATCCGTTTCGCCGCGGGTACGTTGAACTCAGGATGGCCAGGATCCAGATGTACACCACCGTCTGGTGCGGCTTCTGCGTGCGCGCCAAGGCGCTTCTCGAGGACAGGGGTCTCGAGTACGAGGAGATCGCGATGGACGACGATCCCGCCTTCCGCGCGAAGCTCCTCGAGCTGACCGGCCGCTGGACGGTGCCGCAGATCCTCATCGACGGCCACCCGATCGGCGGCTACTCCGAGCTCTGGCAGCTCGACCGGGACGGGCGGCTGGAAGGCGCGTCGCCTGACTAGCCTCGACCGCCGTAGCGGCGGTCGTAGACGTAGCGGCTCAGCTCGGACACGAAGTCGCCTCCCCTTGTAGCCCCGAGCGCCAAGGCCAGGCCGCCGACGACTCCGAAGAGCGCGATGAAGGCCGCCCAGATCCAGGAGTAGAGGACGCCGAGCGTCACCGCCAACCCCACGTAGATCGCGGCGACCGCGAGCCGGGCCACCTACGCCTCCGGCGAGAGGCGCTCGGCCAGATAGCGGAGGCCGAGCGGATACCGGTACTCGATCGCCATATGGGTCGCGTCGAAGAGCTCGAAGTAGACGTCCTCGACGCCGACGCCGGCGAGGGCGCGGCGGAAGGCCTCCGCCCCCAGGTCGAGGAAGAACTCGTCCCGTGTGCCGCAGTCCACGTAGATCGCGCGCAGCGAGCGCAGAGCATCCGCGTGGCGCGGCACCATGCGGACGGGATCCCAGGTCAGCCACCGCTCCCAGACCTCGGGCACGAGCTCGCTCGTCACCGGGTCGAAGGGAAGGTGGACGGTGCGGTCTTCGTCGGCCGAGTAGCAGGCCGCCATGCACCAGGTGTTGAGCAAGAAGTGGTCGCTGTCCTTCGACATGGCCGGGCGACTTCGGAAGTCGTCCCAGAAGCGCTCGAAGGAGCCTTCGTACTCGTCCCGGAGCGCCCGCGCCGCCTCCCGGAACTCCGGCAGGTAGCAGCTCTCGAAGAGCGCGTCGCCCGCGTGCGTGGCGAGCCCGCCGAAGAGGTCAGGCCGGAGCATCGGCGTCACCATGGCCCCGTAGCCGCCGCTCGACTTGCCCTGGATGCCGCGGTGCTCGCGCGCGGCGAGCGTCCGGTATCCGGCGTCGACCCAGGGGACGACCTCGTCGCAGAGGTAGGTGTGGTAGCGGCCCGTGCCGGGCGAGTCGAGGAACTGGCTGCCGCCGAGGGACGTCCAGCAGTCGACCCAGACGAGTATCGCCGGCGGCGCCTCGCCCGAGGCGATGAGCTCGTCGGCGAGCTCGGGGAAGTTCCGGCGGAAGGGCGTGCGGTTCCGCCACATGTCGAGCTGCCCGGTGAGGCCCTGGATCATGTAGACGGACGGATAGCGGCGCTCGGGCTCGTCGTCGTACCCGGGCGGCAGGTAGACCCAGAGCGGCCGCCGATGCGGGTCGCCGAGCGCGTTGCCGCGCAGCGCCTCGCTCTCGAACAGGGTCTCCTCGAAGCGACCCTTCAACTCGCTCCCCCAGGGTTCCATGGGCCCGATGCTAGCTGGGCTCGTGCTGGCGCTGACAAGAGGGGCAGTACCAGGTGCCCCGGCCGCCGGCGCGGATCTTCTCGATCGGAGTGCCACAGCGCGGGCAGGGCTCGCCGTCGCGCCCGTAGACGCGGAACTCCTCCTGCATGCGCCCGCGCTCCCCGTCGGCGCCGCGGTAGTCCCGAAGCGTGGCGCCCTGGCGCGCGATCCCGAGCTCGAGCGCCTTGCGGACGCCTTTTCGGAGCGCTGCCACTTCCTGAGCGGAGATGTCGCCTGCCGGTGTGAGGGGATGGATCCGCGCGTACCAGAGCGCCTCGTCCGCGTAGATGTTCCCCACGCCCGCCACGGCCCGCTGGTCGAGGAGAGCGGCCTTGATCGGCGCTTTCCGCCTCGCGAGCGCCTTCCCCAGCGCGGCGGTCGTGAAGGTCCTCTCGAGCGGCTCCCTTCCGAGGCGCCGCGCCTCGAAGTAGGGCTCCAGCTCGCCCGGCTCGAGGAGCTCCCACGTGCCGAACCGACGCACGTCGCGATAGACGACGTCCGACCCGTCGTCTAACGTGATCGTCGCCCGCGCGTGGGGATCGCGTTCCGCCCCCTCCGTAGCCGGGTGGAGCACGTTCCCGGTCATCCGCAGGTGAACCAGGAGGTGCCGCCCGCTCTCGAACGTGACAACCAAATACTTTCCGCGCCTCGCGACCTTCGCGACGCGCTCGCCCTCGAGTCCTTCGGCGACTGCCTCGGGCGGCTCCGGCCTCGTGAGCCGAGTGTCGAAGATCCGTACGCGTTCGATCCGCCTCCCCGTCAAGGCGGGCGCGAGCCGGGTGCGAATCGTCTCGACCTCGGGCAGCTCGGGCACGAGTCCTCCGACCGCCTCAGGCGAGCACGTCGAGGAGGATGGGCCGCGGCTCCGGCGCCTCCGGGCCGACGCGGTAGCACGCCTGCACCTCGGCGATTCCCCGCCTTGCCGAGTGCTCCTCCCGCGCGTGCACCTCGGCGAGAGGCTGCCCGGCCTCCACCCGGTCTCCGCGCTTCGCCAGGCAGACGACGCCGACCGCGTGGTCGATCTCGTCCTCCTTGGTTGCGCGGCCGGCGCCCAGGTGGAGAGCAGCGAGCCCGACGTCCGTCGCCGCGATCGCCTCCACGTAGCCCGCTTCGGGTGCGGGCACGGCCTCGACGACCGGCGCCGTCGGCAGGGCCTCGAGGCTCGGATCGCCACCCTGCGCGCGCACCCAGCGCTCGTAGAGCTCGAGCGCGGACCCGCTCGCCAGCGCCTCCTCGGCGCGCGCTCGCCCCTGGTCCGCTTCGAGGCCCAGGTCCGAGAGGGCGAGCAGGTGACCGGAGGCGCCGAGCGCGAGCTCGACGAGGTCGAGCGGGCCCTCGCCGCGGAGCGTCGCGATGCACTCGCGGATCTCGAGCGCGTTCCCGACCGCGCCCCCGAGCGGCTGGTCCATGTCTGTCAGCTCGCAAACGACCTCGCGGCCCGCCCGGCGGCCGAGCTCGACCATGGTCCCGGCGAGCTCGCGCGCCGAGTCGAGCGTCTTCATGAAGGCGCCGTCGCCGACCTTGACGTCGAGCACGATCGCGTCCGCGCCCCCCGCGATCTTCTTCGACATGATCGACGACGCGATCAGCGGGATGATGTCGACGGTCGCCGTCACGTCGCGGAGGGCGTAGAGCCGCTTGTCCGCGGGGACGAGGTCGGCGGTCTGGCCGATGATCGCCATGCCCAGCTCGCTTACTTGGCGGAGGAAGTCGTCGCCCTCGAGCTCGATCCGGAACCCGGGGATGGACTCGAGCTTGTCCAGAGTCCCTCCGGTGTGCCCGAGGCCGCGGCCGCTCATCTTGGCGAAGGGCACGCCGCAGGCCGCCACGATGGGACCGAGGACGATCGACGTCTTGTCCCCCACTCCGCCCGTCGAGTGCTTGTCGACGACCTTGCGCCCGAGCGGGGAGAGGTCGATGGTCTCGCCGCTCCGCACCATCGCCTCCGTGAGCGCGTGAGTCTCGGCCGGCGTGAGCCCCTGGAAGTAGACGGCCATGCAGAAGGCGGCCATCTGGTAGTCGGGCACCTCGTCGTGCACGTAGGAGAGCACGAGCTCCGCGATCTCGTCGGCGGAGAGCTCGACGCCGTCGCGCTTGCGCTGGATCAGCTCGGCGGGATGGATCACGCGGCCTTCTCGGCGACGAACACGACGGGACGGCGGCGGACGCGGAGGGGTCCCTCGAAGTCCGCAGGCACCTCGCCGCCTCCCTGCAGCGTTCGACTCGCCTCGACGTAAACCTCAACGGCCCTTCGGTCGGGAAAGACCAGCCAGCCGAAGGCCTCGCGACGCTCCACCCGCTCGAAGTGCCCGCGCAGCAGCCCGTCGGCGTTGACGCTGTCGAAGGCCAAGGCTGCCCGCTCCACGCCCACGAGCTCGTCGACCTCGCGCAGATGGTCAGGCGCGTTCGTGACCGCGACGAGGCGCCCGCCCGGCCGCAGGACGCGGGCGAGCTCGGCGAGCCCGCGCTCGAGGTCGGGGACGTGATAGAGCATCCAGGCCGCCACGGCGCAGTCGAAGGACTCGTCGCCGAACCGGCCGAGATCCTGGACGTCGCCGACGTCCGCCTCGATCCCTCGCCTGCGCGCGAGCTCCACCATCCGGGGCGAGATGTCGATCGCCGCCACCTGCGCCCCGAGCTCTGCCCGGAACCTCGCCGTGAGCTCCCC
>DASQWP010000113.1:0-2603 GCA_035640195.1 Gaiellaceae bacterium
CTCTCCTCCTCGAGCGCAAGCGCGCCCGGCTCGACACGCTCGCGGGGCGGCTGCGTGCGTTGTCGCCTCAGGCGACGCTGTCCCGCGGCTACGCCGTCGTCCGCACGCGGGAGGGCGAGGTCGTCCGCTCGGCGCGCTCTCTCGCGGCCGGAAGCGGGGTCGACGTGCAGCTCGCCGAGGGCGGCTTCGGCGCGCGCGTCGAGGAGACGCGGCCGTGAGCGAGCAGCTCGGGTTCGAGGGGGCGCGGCGAGAGCTCGAGCGGATCGTCGCGGAGCTCGAGAGCGGGCGGGCCGACCTCGAGGAGGCGGTCGCCCTCTGGGAGCGCGGCGAGGAGCTCTACCGCCTCTGCGTGACGAAGCTCGACGCCGCCGAGGGGAAGATCGAGGAGCTCGGCCGGCGCGCCGAAGCCGTCAAGCCCGACGCCTGAGGGGCGTCGCCACCAGGACCTCTTCGAAGTACTCGCCCTTGCGCCGCCCGGTTCGGCGGTTCACGTGCCGCCGGATGCGGTCCTCGACGCGCAGGCCCGCGGCGGCGAGGATGCCCTCGTAGAGGTTGCGACGGTCGTTGACGACGATCACGATCCGGCCCCCGCGGCGTAGCGCCCCGCGCGCGCGGGCGAGCACGGCCGCCACGCCCTCGCAGTAGCCGGCCACGCCGCGGCCGATCTCTGCCTCGTCCCGGCGCGGGAGGCCGAGGAGCTCGAAGGCGTACGCGTGCTGCTCGTGGTAGTCGATCAGGCCCGGATAGGGCGGCGACGTGATGACCAGGTCGAGGAGGCCGGGCGGGTCGGCCGCACGGGCGTCGGCGTGGAGCACCGATGCGTCCGCGCTCGCGCGCACGTCGGCGTACTCCTGCACGCGCTGGACGGCATCCCGCACGTACCGGCGCAGGAACTTGTCCGCCTCGCCGACCGGACGGCAGGTCCGGCGGTGCTTGTGGCAGAAGTACTCGCCGCGCGCCGGCTCGGCTGGAAAGTCGAGATCGTCGTGGCGGGCGAGCCGCGCGGAGCGGGCGGCGCGGGAGAGGACGACGCGCCAGAGATCGGGATAGGCGGTGGCGGCGATGGCGCCGCGGAAGGCGAGGAGCTGGGCGACCGCCTTCGGCGCGAACCAGCGCTCGAGGTACGCGCCGGCCGGCTTGGGGTCGCGGCTCGGCGCCTGGGAGAGGCGGACCACGTCGGCCAGCAGCTCCGCCGGCTCGTACGACGCCGTCTTCACGCGCATGAGCAGGCAGTTGAAGGCGGAGACGTCGCAACCCGCCGCGCGCGCCCCGAAGGCGTTCGCCTCGACGAGGGTGGTGCCCGATCCCGCGAAGGGGTCCCACACGAGCTGCCCCGGCCTCGCGTAGCGGCGGAGGAAGACCTCCGCGAGCTGCGGCACGAACTTTCCCAGGTAGGGGTGCAAGCGATGGACGTGCTTCGTCCGCTCGCGCTCGGGGAGCTCCGACTCCGACCAGGAGAGCTCGAGGTCGATCCCGTCGTAGAGCGCAGCCTGCGTGCTCATCCCGCTGCTTTTCGCCGTGCCTCGCTCTCACCCTGCACACCCGTTTATGATCCCGCGCGATGGCCGACGCCCCGCTCGAAGCCCTTAGACAAGTGCCGCTCTTCGCCGAGCTCGGCGAGCGCGAGCTCAAGCTCCTCTCCGGGCAGATGCACGAGCGGCGCTTCCCGGCAGGCGCCCAGGTGACCTTGGAAGGCTCCCACGGCGCCGGCTTCTTCGTCATCGCGGAGGGCAACGCGAGCGTGAGCGTCGGCGGCGAGCCGCGCGCGACGCTCGGCCCGGGGGACTACTTCGGCGAGATCGCCCTCATCGACGAGGGCGTGCGTTCGGCCTCCATCACGGCCGAGACCGACCTCCTCTGCTACGGCATGACGCCCTGGGAGTTCCGGCCCTTCGTCGAGCAGCACCCGCAGGTGGCCTGGGGGCTTCTCAAGACGCTGGCGCGGCGCTTCCGCGGGGAGCAGACGCATCAGGATTCCCACTCGCATTAGCGTCGCGCGGGTCAACGGCACCGAGCTTCACTACGACGTCGCGGGGGAGGGCCCGCCGCTCGTGCTCCTCCACGCTGGGGTGGGCGACCGGCGCCTCTGGGACGAGCAGGCGGACGCGTTCGGCGAGCGCTTCAGCGTGGTTCGCTACGACGCACGGGGCTTCGGCGAGTCGCCGCTCCCGGGCGGGCCCTTCTCCTTCGTGGACGACCTGCGCGCGCTCCTCGAGCACCTGGGGCTCGAGCGGGCCGCGCTCGTCGGAAATTCCCTCGGCGCGGCGACGGCGCTCGGGCACGCGCTCACCGATCCGCATCGCGTATCCGCGCTCGTGCTCGTCGGCACTCCGCCGATGGGAGCGCCCCTCTCGGCCGAGCTGGAAGCCTTCGACACCGAGGAGGAGGCGCTGCTCGACGTGGGCAAGCTGGACGAGGCGGTCGAGCTCAACCTCCGGACCTGGCTCGCCCAGGACGTCGAGCCCGGCCTACGCGCGCGCGTCGGAGAGATGCAGCGCAGCGCGTTCGAGCTCCAGCTGGCCGCGTATTCGCGGGAGCCACAGCCCGAGGCGGCCGGCTGGCTCGACGAACCTCTGGTCTGGGAGCGCCTCGGGGACGTCGCC
>DASQWP010000114.1:0-2578 GCA_035640195.1 Gaiellaceae bacterium
TACATGGAGAAGCACTCCGTGTCCCGGCTCGTCGGCTCGCCCCCGGGCTACATCGGCTACGACGAGGGCGGCCAGCTCACGGAGGCCGTGCGCCGCAAGCCGTACTCGGTCGTCCTCCTCGACGAGATCGAGAAGGCCCACCCGGACGTCTTCAACATCCTCCTCCAGATCCTCGAGGACGGGAAGCTGACGGACGCCCAGGGCCGCAAGGTCGACTTCCGCAACACGATCGTGATCATGACGTCGAACATCGGCGCCGCCACGATCTCGAAGAACCAGTCGTTCGGCTTCTCCGTCGGCGACGACACCGGGCTCTCCTACGAGGAGATGAAGGATCGGATCATGGGCGAGCTCAAGAAGGTGTTCCGCCCCGAGCTCCTCAACCGGATCGACGAGGTGATCGTCTTCCACAAGCTGACGAAGGACGAGATCAAGACGATCGTCGAGCTGATGATGAAGCGGCTCAAGGAGCAGATGGTCCAGCACGAGGCGACGATCGAGCTCACCGAGGAGGCGAAGGAGCTCCTGGTCGACAAGGGCTACGACCCCTCCATGGGCGCCCGGCCGCTGCGCCGCGCGATCCAGCGCTTCATCGAGGATCCGCTCGCGGACTTCGTCCTGGGCCGCTCGATCAAGCCGGGCTCGACGATCATGGTCGACCGCAAGGACGAGGAAGACGTCGACATCTCCATCGTCGAGGGGCCCGAGCCCGAGCCCGAGAAGGTCACGGTCCCGCCCGAGGAGCCCAAGGGCGAGTCCGACTCGGACGACTCTCCAGACGAGTAGCAGCCGAGCTTCGCGAAGGACCCGGCGACCTCCGTCCTGAGGGCCGCATCCTGTTCGGACCCGGCCGGGGCCTGGCCCCGGACACGTCACTTCCGGCCGCGGCTCAACGCAGAAAGCTCCGCGCGGGAGCGACGCCGGGCGGAGGGACGCGTCCCCTTCGGACACGGACGGGGCCTGGCACCGGACATGGCTCGCGCGGCCGAGGTAGCCTCGCTCGCGTGCTGCGGAGGGTGAGCTCGTGAAGGTCGCGGTCGTCGGCGGCGGAGCCGTCGGGCTCTGTTGCGCCTGGTCGCTCGCGCGCCGCGGCGCGGACGTCGTCGTCTACGAGCGCGACCGCGTCGGCTCCGGGTGCTCGCTCGGGAACACCGGCTGGATCTGCCCGGGCCTGTCGGCGCCCCTGCCGGCGCCGGGGGTGATGCGGGCGGCGCTGCGCGGAATGCTCCGGCGGGGGAGCCCGGTGCTCATCCGCCCGTTCTTCGGGCCCGCGTTCCTGCGCTGGTCGTGGCAGTTCTGGCGCGCGTGCGCGCCGGAGCGCTACCGCGCCGGCCTCGAAGCCACGGTGGCGCTCTCGCGCCGCACCTTCGAGCTCTTCGACGAGCTCCGAGCCGACGGCGTCGAGTTCGAGATGCACTCGTCGGGGATGGTCGTGGCCGCCCTCACCGAGGCCGGGCTCGAGGAGTACGCGACCATGCTGAGGGAGGCCCAGGCCGCCGGCTACGAGGGCGACGTTCGAGTGCTGGACGGAGACGCCGTGCGCCGGCTCGAGCCGGCGGCGGGCGAAGCCGTCCTCGGGGGCGTCCACGCGCCCGCGGAGCGCTACGTGCGCCCGGAGAGCTTCACCCGGGGGCTGGCCGACGCGCTCCGCCGCGAGGGCGCGCTGGTTCAGGAAGGCGCCGAGGTCGACGACCTCCGAGAGGTCGACGCGGACGTGGTCGTCGTCGCGGCCGGCGTGTGGTCGAGACGCCTGCTCGGGTCGGCGGGTGTCCGCCTGCCGATGGAGGCGGCGAAGGGCTACAGCGTCACCGCCCGCGGCCGCGGGACCGTTCCTCGCCACGCCTACTACCTCGCCGAGGCGAAGGTCGGGTGCTCGACGTTCGGCGACGCGGTCCGGATCGCGGGCGTCTTCGACCTCACCGGCCTGGACGTCACGCTCCGGCGCCGACGGATCGAGACCATCATGCGCTCGGCCGCTGCGTACTTCCGCGACTGGGAGCCGGAGGAGGTCGAGCTCGAGTGGGCAGGCCTTCGTCCCTATCCGCCGCACGGGCTCCCCATCGTCGGCCGGGTGCCGGGTCGCGACCGCACCTACGTCGCGACCGGGCACGGCCGGCTCGGCATCACGCTCGCGCCGGCGACGGGGGAGCTGCTGGCCGACGTGATCCTTGACGGCGCCTGGCCCGCCGAGCTGGCCCCGTTCGCCTTCGAGCGAGTATAACCCTCAACTCGAGCCTTAGAGTGGCTCCAGGCGCGACCCCCCACAAAAAATTAACTCGCAAACAGGTCTCTAACGGCCTAGTCACGCTTGCTCAGGTCCGGTAGGCTCGGGCTTCCTGGACTAAGGGGAGAGGAAACTTTGGGGAGCGAGGTCCAAAGAGGGGTAGTCGTCGGAGGCGGCGGCGGGGACGTTCTCGTCCCCCTGGACGCGGCCGGCGAGCTCCGGAGAGCGAGGGCGACGGGATGAAGCTCTCGCTCGCGGTGGCCTTCGTCCTCTCGCTGTTCGTCGGCGTCGCCCAAGCCAATGGCTCGACGTTGATCAACGACGAGACAGCCGCCGGCACGGTGTCGAGCGGGC
>DASQWP010000115.1:0-13502 GCA_035640195.1 Gaiellaceae bacterium
TACAACGCGATCGGCACCGCCGCCCCGGAGACGGACGCCGCCGACCCGGCCCCGCGCGGCCAGACGGCGCTCTTCAACAGCTGGGAGGACGCCGTCGAGTGCTCGCGCTGCGGCGGGCGGATGATCCGGGCGGGGACGTGCTACACGTGCCGCGACTGTGGCCAGAACACCGGGTGTAGCTGAGCTGAGCTAGCGTAGAAACAAGCTCCCGCCGCGGCTCCCGAACAGGACGCGACGCGGGAGCCGCGTTCGCTTCCTCGCCCCTCCGCCGACAAGCGGGCCGTGTGAGACTTGGTCCGTGGCCACCATCCCGAGTGTCCGCTATGCGCGGAGCGGAGAGATCTCGATCGCCTACCAGACTGTCGGCGACGGGCCGCTCGATCTCGTGCTTGTTCACGGCTGGGTGTGCTCGTTCCAGCCCGGCTGGGAATGGCCGGCGCTCGCCCGGTTCTACAACCGGCTCGCAGCCTGCGGGCGTCTGATCCTCTTCGACAAGCGGGGCACGGGACTGTCAGACCGGGTCAGCGGCGTTGCCACGCTCGAGGAACGGTTGGACGACGTTTGCGCCGTCATGGACGCCGTTGGCTCCGAGCGGGCGGCGCTCCTCGGGATCTCCGAGGGCGGACCGATGTGTGCGCTGTTCTCGGCCACCTACGCGGAGCGGACGGCCGCGTTCGTCGGCATGGGGACGTACGCCCGGCGGATGTGGGCGTCCGACTACCCGATCGGATTCACGCAGCCGAGCCCCTGGCACACTCCTCGTCCCGAGGAGTGGGGGGAGCCGACGGCCCGCTGGTTCCTCCGCGAGCGAGCCCCGTCCGTCGCGGACGATGAGGAGGCGGTGCGCTGGTACGCGTCGTACCTCGTTCGAGGCGCTAGCCCCGGGGCCGCCGCACAGCTCGCGGCGATGAACCGCGACATCGACGTTCGAGCGGTTCTGCCGACGATCCGGGTTCCGTCGCTCGTCCTCTTCCGTGAGGGGGAGTACCTCCGAGACGCAAGCCGGTATCTCGGGGAGCACCTTCCGAGCGCGCGGGTCGTCGAGCTCCCCGGGGACGACCACCTCCCGTGGGAGGGAGACCAGGAGTCTCTCCTGGTGGAGATCGAGCGCTTCGTGCGTACCGTCGAGGCTGAGGCCGCGCTCGACCGCGTGCTCGCGACGGTGATGTTCACGGACATCGTCGGCTCGACCGACCGGGCCGCCGAGCTCGGCGACCGCGAGTGGGGCGCGCTGCTCGACAGACACCACGCCGAGGTGCGTGCGCAGGTCGCACGGTTCCGGGGCCGCCTCGTCAAGCTGACGGGAGACGGGATCCTCGCGACGTTCGACGGACCCGCGCGCGCGGTCCGGTGCGCGCAAGGGATCGCCGGCGCTGTAGGTGACCTCGGGCTCGCGATCCGGGCCGGCGTCCACACGGGCGAGGTGGAGCTTTGGGGCGACGACGTGGGTGGCATCGCGGTGCACATCGGCGCGCGAGTAGCCGCGCTCGCGGGGGCCGGCGAGGTGCTCGTCTCCCAAACGGTGAAGGATCTCGTCGCCGGCTCGGGACTCGAGTTCGAGGAGCGCGGCGAGCACGAGCTGAAGGGAGTTCCAGGAACGTGGCGCGTCTACCGCGCCCTCCCGTGACTGGCGGTTGAAGGGCGCCGCCTGGAGTGGTATCACCCGTCGAACGAGCATCGCCACCGCGTAGGGGGATCGAGAGGAGCGGGCATGACCACTCGACGGATCATCGCGTGGGGGGTGTGCATTCTGGCTCTCGCGGCTCTGGTCGCGCCCGTCGCCACAGCGGGCAAGCCGACGATCGAGCGCTTCGACATCGATGAGACGGCCTCGGACGATTTCCTGACGGAGGCCTGCGGCGTCGACGTCACGACACACGCGAAGGGCCACATCATCGTTCGCACGTTCTCCGGCGGCGGGACCGGGCCGGTGGAGCTTCGAACCCTCAACATTCGCCTCACGGCAACGGCGGACGGCAACTCCTACGTCTTCCGGGATGTGGGCGCGGATCTGGTTCGGGTTCAGCCGGACGGCACGGCCATCCTGATGATCATCGGTCAGGTTCCGTTCGAGTTCACCGGAGTGCTCAAGATCGATCTCGAGACGGGTGAGGCGATCCTCGAGCCACAGCACAGCCTCGAAGGGCGCATCGAGGAGGCTTGCGCGGTCCTGACGGCCTGAAGCGGCGGCGTGAACACGATGGGGAGACGTAGAGACTCGCGAGCCTAGCCACATGCCGATCCTGCAGATCGAGCACTCGGTGCGTGACTTCGACGCCTGGAAGGCCGCGTTCGACAGTGATCCCGTCGGACGCGAGAGAGGAGGCGTACGCCGCTACCGAATCGTGCGGCCGGTTGACGATCACAACTACGTCGCGGTCGACCTCGAGTTCGACACGGTCCGCGACGCGGAGGCCTTTCGCAGTTCCCTCCGGGAGCTGTGGCGCCGCGTCGAGGCCGAGGGCCTGATCGAGAGCCCGCGAGCCCGGATCGTCGAGACAGCGGAGAGCAAGGAGTACTGACTCGCGTTCGGAGCCGCGAGCGTCCTAGAACGAGCCGGTTTGGATCGCGCATTGCGTGCGCAAGCGCACCCGGGGTCGTGAAGCCGGGACACCGAACTGAGCCCACTCAGTCACGAACAGTGGACGCTGTATCGCTTCATCACCTCTCGCCCCGCGGCGAAGGAAACGTCGAGGGTGTCGACTGCGATCCACTCTCGAGTCCACCCGGGCTCTTCGACGGATTTCCGCCTATGCCGTGACGCCACCAAGGTGTATCGTTTGCCTCTTGAGGGGTCGGCACCGGGGCTGTGGCCGTCCCCGCCCTTTCCGCGGCTCCGGTTCGCCACACACCGCCGGAGCCAGAGAAGGGCAACCGGACGCCCGGTGCCGACGCTATTCCGCAGCTCGTTTCCAGCCAGGCGGGTCTCTGTGCCAGCGCGATGAGACGTCACAGCCCGTTCGGCTCAAGCCGGCTCGTATGTGTGCACCGCGACGCCTGAGCCGAACGTTCTGCTCGTCGACGAGGTCGTTCTCGATCAGCGAATGGACGCGGGTAGCGCTGCCGGCTACCAGGATCGGCCCGCCATCACCCTTCTTCAGCTTGCCGACTCGCCCGGGGCGTCGCCACGGACCAGGCGCGAGTTGCTCCACTCGAGCGGCTCCTCGAGCGTCGAGGAGACGACGTACTTCGGCATCGAATTCAGCTTGTCGGCGAGCTCGCCTTCCCGCACGGCCCAGGCCGCGGCGAAGGACTCGTAGGTCACCCTTCCGAGCAGGTGCGCTTCGGCCTCGAGTACCTCGTTGAGCTCTGGCTCGCCGCTCAGCGCCTCCATCACGCCGTCGAGCGTCACGAACTCGGTCGCGACCAGCATGCTCATGTTGGCCTCCTCACCGTCCCTTGGACTCGCAGCCCAAAAATAGCCGCGCGCAGGACTCATCGGATGCTCCTGCTCCCGCAGTGGGGATAACCGAACCTCCAAGCTCGCGCTGGCCACCGCCCGGAATGAGCCTCGCGTCGGCAGCGTTGAGTAAGCCCATGGAAGCGGAAGCACAGAAGTCCCCGGGAGGATCTATGACAGAGACGATGGCGGATCCCAAGCGCTGGAAAGCGCTCGCAGTCCTTGGCGTCGCGTACCTCATGGTCGTGCTCGACGTATCGATCGTGAACGTGGCGCTGCCCTCGATTCAGCTCGATCTCGGGTTCACGACCGAGGACCTCCAGTGGGTCGTGTCCGGCTACGCGCTGACCTTCGGCGGCTTCCTGCTGCTCGGAGGACGCGTGGGCGACCTGCTCGGGCGGCGCACGCTCTTCATGGTCGGGCTCGGGCTCTTCCTCGTCACCTCGCTGCTCGCAGGGCTCTCGACCTCGTCCGAGATGCTGATCGTGGCGCGGCTCCTCCAAGGTGCCGCCGGCGCGATCCTCTCGCCGTCTGTCTTCTCGATCGTCACGGTGACGTTCGCGGAGGGCGCGGAGCGGAACAAGGCGCTCGGGATCCTGGGCGGGATCGCCGGCTCAGGTGCGGCGATCGGCGTACTCCTGGGCGGGATCCTCACCGAGTACATCGGCTGGCAGTGGATCTTCTTCGTCAACATCCCGATCGCCGCCGTCACGCTCGCACTGGTGCCCCGCTACGTGCGCGAGAGCCGGGCGGACGGCCTCAGGCGGCACTTCGACTCGTTCGGCGCGGTGACCGTCACGGCAAGCCTCATGCTGCTCGTCTTCGGGCTCACGCAGGCGAACCGGGTCGGCTGGGGCTCGGCGCAGACGATCGGCGTCTTCATCGGTTCGGCCGTCCTCATGGCCGTCTTCCTGGCCAACGAGACCCGCTCGCAGTCCCCGCTCGTCCCGCTCGGGATCTTCCGCCGGCGAACCCTCACCGGCGCCAACCTGGTCGGGTTCGGCCTTGGGACGATGATCTTCGGGATCTTCTTCCTGCTCTCGCTCTACATGCAGCAGGTGCTCGGCTACTCGGCCCTGAAGACCGGCTTCGGCTACCTCGCCGTCGCGCTCACGGTCGTGGTCGCCGCGGCCGCCTCGCAGGCGTTCGTGACGCGGCTCGGCGTCAAGCCCGTGCTGGTGATCGGCATGGCGCTGCTCGGCGCGGGCCTCGTCTACTTCACGCAGGTCTCGGTCGGCGGCTCCTACCTGGGCGATCTCCTGCCCGGCTTCCTCATCATCGGGGTCGGCATGGGCTTCTCGTTCGTGCCGATTTCCATCGCGGCGCTCGCCGGCGTGCAGGGACCGGAGGCGGGCCTGGCGTCCGGCCTCATCAACACGAGCCAGCAGATCGGCGGCGCGCTCGGGCTCGCGCTCCTGACGACCGTCGCGACGACGCACACGTCGAGCGCCCTCGATTCAGGGACGCCGAGGCCCGAGGCGCTCGCCCAAGGCTTCAGCCTCGGCTTCTGGGTCGCGGCCGGCTTCGCGCTCGTCGCGCTCGTGACCACGCTCGTCGTCCTCCGCCAGGAGGACCTGCCGGCCGTCGGCAGCCAGCCGGCGCCCGTGCCGGCCGGATAGCACTCGCAACGGGGAGCGGTCGCCTACCGGCCGCTCCCTTTCCGGACCGGCCAGGTCTCGAAGAGCACGGGACCGAGAAGCCGTGAACGATTCGGCGTTCTTTCCGGTCTAACGGCCATGAGCATCCGACAGCAGTCCGGGACAGGGAGGCGTGACATGCTTCGAGCGAGCACACGACCATTGACGCTGATTCGGGCGCTCAAGCTCGGATGCTGGAAGGCGGACGGGATGGCGCACCAGCTCGACGGCGACCTGCTTCCGGACGACTGCCCGTTCGACGGGATCTCCTCGCGGCGAGTGTGGGAGGGACTGCGGGACCTGCAGTTCGCCTACCAGGAGCGCGACCCGGGCTGGCGTGAGATCCCACGCGAGTTCGAGCGCCTCGCCGTCGCCCTCCACAGCCTGGCCGCAATCGGCGCCTGAGCACGCGCTTTCTCGAGACGGACGACGACGAACTCCGCCGGCCGCACCGGCGCGACGACGAGGAGCCCGCCGCGCCGGCCGCTCCTCCGTCAAGATCCCCGCGGTGACGCTCGCCTCCGTCCCCGACTCGGTCGCCGCGCGCGAGAACGTCGCGCCGTTCATCCACCGCACTCCGCTGCTCTCGTCGCGGCTGCTCGACGAGGAGACGAGCCTCGAGGTCCAGCTCAAGGCGGAGATGCTCCAGCGAACAGGCTCCTACAAGATCCGCGGGCCGCTCAACAAGCTTGCGCTTCTCTCGGACGTGGAGCGCGACCGCGGCGTCGTCTGCTCGTCGGCCGGCAATCATGCCCAGGGAGTCGCGCTCGCGGCCTCGATTCTGGGCGTCCGCGCCGTCGTCGTCATGGCCGAGAACGCGACCCCCTCGAAGGTGACCGCCACGCGGGCGTACGGCGCCGACGTCGTCCTGCACGGAACGATCTGGGACGAGGCGGACGAGAAAGCGCGCGATCTCGTCGAGCGAGAGGGGCTGACGTACGTGCACCCGTTCGACGA
This sequence comes from Gaiellaceae bacterium, assembly GCA_035640195.1. Lineage (GTDB taxonomy): Bacteria > Actinomycetota > Thermoleophilia > Gaiellales > Gaiellaceae > DASQWP01. Next base: position 5,995 of record DASQWP010000115.1, read on the forward strand.
TCTCGACCTGATCGCGGGGCAGGGGACGCTGGGCCTCGAGATCTACGAGGACTGGCCCGACGTGGAGCTGGTCGTCGTCCCGATCGGGGGCGGCGGACTCATCTCGGGGGTTGCGACGGCGCTCAAGCGGGCGAAACCCGACGTTCGGATCGTGGGGGTGGAGTCGGCCGAAGGTCCCGCGATGAAGACGAGCGTCGAGCGCGGGACGCTCGTCACGCTCGACCAGGTGGAGACGATCATCGACGGCCTCCGGGTGAAGCGCGTGGGGCAGACCACGTTCGAGCTCGTGCAGAGGTTCGTGGACGAGATCGTCAGCGTTCCGGACGCGACCATCTTCGACAACGTCCTCTGGCTGATGTCGCGCACGAAGCTCGTCGTCGAAGGGGCTGCGGCCGCCCCGGTCGCGGCCCTCCGCTCGGGCGCGCTCTCGCCGGCCCCGGGCACGAAGGTCGCGTGCGTCCTCAGCGGCGGCAACCTCGACCTCGCTCAGCTCCAAGGGCTCACCTGGAACTAGAGACGCGCTACCTTGAGCGCTGATGCGTTCGAGAGCCGCCGTTGGAGTCGTTGTGATCGCCTGCCTTGCGCTCGCGGCAGGAGCGTGCTCCTCGTCTGCGGGCGAAGCCGAGGAGACTGATCCGTCTCCCGGTGCGACAGACACGACGTCGCCCGGGACCTCCGAGACGTCCTCGTCGCCCGGCACGACGGAAACGTCCGTCACCACGACGGGCGCGGCTCCCTCCGTCGACTCCATCGCGGCCGGCGCGGCTCCCTTCGCGGAGACACCCGACCTCATGGTCGGAAGCGGCGACGACGCCGACGATGCGGCCATCCATCCGAGCGGTTTCGTGATCGGGACGAGCAAGAACGACGAGGGCGGGCTGGAGGTGTACGACCTCGAGGGAGCCCGCCTCCAGTGGCTGCAGCTGGGACAGACGAACAACGTCGATCTGCGCGGGAGCACGGTCGTGGCGAGCAACCGGAGTGACGACGCGGTCGACGTTCTCGCGCTCGAGGGGGGAAGGCTCGAGCACCTGCGGTCGTTCCCTGTGCCCTTCGAGCCGTACGGGATCTGCCTCTACCGCGACACCGTGATCGTAACCGCCGAGGGAGGGGAGCAGGTCGAGCAGTACTCGCTCGCGGGTCGAAGCTTGAGGCGTCTGGGCTCCATCACGAGCCAGTCCGAAGGGTGCGTCGCCGACGAGGAACGAGGAGTCCTCTACGTCGCCGAGGAGGAACGCGGCATCTGGAGGTTCGACGCCGATCCCGACGCAAGCCCGACGGGAGCCCTGGTCGACGGTGTCGGACCGCACCTCGACTCCGACGTCGAGGGCCTGACGCTGGCGGGCCCGTTCCTGATCGTCTCCTCGCAAGGAGACTCGACCTTCGCCGTCTACCGGGACGACGAATACGTTGCGAGCTTCCGAATCACGGAGGCAGCCGAGGTCGACGGCGCCGAGGGCACGGACGGCCTGGCGGCCGAGCCGCGGCTGGACCTGCTCGTCGTGCACGACGCCGAGAACGAGGACGGACGGTCGAGCAACTACAAGTACGTTCGTCTCGGCGACGTCTTCCGAGGCTGAGTCACGGCGAACCCCCGGGCGTGGTCGTGAGCGGCGAGGGGGAGCGTCGCCGCTCCCCCTCGCCTGCTTCGACACGCGTCGTCAGGCGACCTTGGCGTGCTCCTTGGAGAGCCGCTTCGCGACGCTCTCGACCTCGCGCAGCGCCTCCTTCTCCTGCTTGAGGTTCTCCTCGAGGAGACCGACGGCCTCCCGCTCCTCGAGCGCGCGCGCCATCGGGATCAGCCCCTCGTAGGCGGCGATCTCGTAGTGCTCCGTGCGGGCGGCCGCACCCGTGTCGACGAGGTCGACGAGGTCGGGCCCCGACTCTTCGAGGAGCTGGTCGTGCTCCCTCTTCAGCCCCTCGAAGCCGACGCACTTCTCGGCCTGCGGCTCCTCGCCGAGCGAGTCGAAGACCTGTTCCACGTTCGTCACGTGCTGGCGCGTCTGCTCCAGGTGGCTTTCGAGCCCCTTCTTGAGCTCGTCGTCCTGAACTTCGCCGATCAGCTTCGGCAGGACTTCGTCGGAGAGCTTGCGCTCGACGTAGAGGATGTCGCCGAGCTCGTGCAGGAAGAGCTCGCGCGGGGTTGCGATCTCTGCCATTTGGTCCCCCTTCGGTTGGTTGCCTGAGCCACGTACCCACGGTGAGCTCCTCGTAACGTGCTCGTGCAACTGACGTCCAACGGGACGCTCTTCCCGTTCAAGACCGTGTTCGGCGCCGGGACTAGCGTGGCTCTCGTCCGTCCAGCGAAGGAGGAGATCGCATGCGAACGAGCAGGATGCTCCTGACCGTGGTCGTCCTGGCGGCCGTGCTCTCGGCCGGCGCGGGCCCGGCGGGCGCGGACGGTGGCAGGGTCGTCGCCTCGGCGAGCGGGGGCAGCGTCTTCGACATCCACGACATGTTCGGTTTCGAGCTGATCGAGGTGCAGCCGTTCACGTTCACCGCCCAGGTGCACGAGGACGGGAGCGTGAGTGGAAAGTACCTCTACCGCACCGTCGACGACGGCGTCCCGTTCCTCGCGCGCGGGCCGCTCACGTGTGCGGTGATCGAGGGCGATCGCGCCTGGCTCGGCGGCCTGATCGAGAAGAGCAGCGACCCCTCGCTCGAGGGGCTCGAGATGTGGTTCCAGGTCGCGGACAACGGGGAGCCGGGGGCGGACGAGAGCCCCGACATGACGACCCTGATCGGCGCCGGCGGGCCGGGCACGGCGCAGGACTACTGCGACCGGGCGCCCGAGCCGACGTTCCCGTTCTTTCTCGAGCACGGAAACATCCAGGTCCGAAGCTGAGCGGCGAGTAGACCGGCGGGCGGTCGCGCCCGGGCCGCCCGCCCCTAGTGCCCGCGAGCCTGCTCGCGGTAGCGGCCGGGCGTGCGCCCGGTATGACGCTTGAACGAGCGCGTGAAGTGGCTTTGATCCGCGAAGCCGGCCCGGACGGCGAGCGTGGCGATCGGCTCGTCCGTGGAGGCGAGCTGCGACGCCGCCCAGTCGAGCCGCACGCGGCGGACGTGCGTCCCAACCGTCGTGCCGCGATGCTGCCTGAACACGCGTGCCAGGTGGGCCGGATGAACGCCGACACGGGCCGCGACCTCGCAGAGCGCGGGCTGCTCGCCGGGACCGCTTCCGAGCAGCTCGTCGACGCTCGCGAGCCAGGCCGGTGGACGCTGCTTCCGGCCCTGGTCGACAGGTCTCCGACTGAGGGCGGCGATCAGCTCGAGCGCGAGGCCCTCCGCCGCGAACTGCCAGGCTGAATCGTCCGCCTTCAGCTCTGCGGCAAGTCTCCAGGCGAGCGCGGACGTCTCTCCGTCGGCGACGAGTCGGAGCTCCCGCAGCGCCCCGGGGGAGGGTTCGAGCAGATGATCCTCCGCGGGGCGCGGCCGGACGATGAGCACGCGCGCGCCGCCACGGCCGAACCGGGTCGCGTGGCGCTCCCCTGCGGGCATCGTCACCACGCTCGCGGGCCTCAGGTCATAGGTAGTCGTCCGGAATGTCTTCGCGAGGGCGCCCTCGAGGACGACGACGACGTAGCCCTGTGGTGGTTCGAAGGCAGCGTGGCGATGCGAGGGAGGGAAGCCGACGTCTTCGATCACGAAGGGGCCCGCCTCGCCGCGCGCGACGACGACCCCTTCCTCCTCCTCGATGGTGGCGAACGCGGTGCTCATGCCCTCTTCGACCTGCGTCGCGGCGCGAAGTTAGCCTGCGCGGCGGTGGCCGAGACGCCGTCCAGCGTGCACGAGTCGGCCTCGCGCGGGTTCGCGCGGGCCGCGGACGACTACGAACGCGGCCGCCCGACGTATCCGCCGGAGGCGGTCGCGTTCCTGGCGCGAGTGCTCGAGCTCGGGCCCGCCCGGACGGTTCTCGATCTCGCGGCGGGCACCGGCAAGCTGACCCGCGCGCTGGCCCCGACGGGAGCCCGGCTCGTCGCGGTCGAGCCCGTCGGCGCCATGCGCGCGAAGCTGGCCGAGTCGCTGCCCGAGGCGCGGGTGCTCGCGGGCGCCGCGGAGGGGATCCCGCTTGCGGACGGATCCGTAGACGCGGTCGTAGTTGCCCAGGCCTTTCACTGGTTCGACGGCGAGGCGGCGCTCGCCGAGATCCATCGTGTGCTCCTGCCTGGCGGCCGCCTGGGGCTCGTCTGGAACGCGCGAGACGAGGACGTGCCCTGGGTTGGCCGCCTGACCGCGATCATGGAGCCCCATCGCGGCGAGACCCCCGGCTACCGGGCGGGCGAGTGGCGGTCGGCGTTCGAGCGCACGAGGCTCTTCACACGGCTCGAGCAGGCGCAATTCCGGCTCGAGCACGAGCTCACGCCGGACGGGGTCGTCGCGCGGGTGGCGTCGGTCAGCTTCGTGGCGGCCCTGCCGGGCGCCGCCCGCGACGACGTGCTCGGGCAGGTGCGCGAGCTCCTCGCCGAGGAACCCGAGACCCGCGGCCGGGCGAAGGTCGTGCTTCCCTACCGCACCGACGTGTACTGGTGCGAGCGGCTCTAGACGGGATCGCGGCGGCGCACCACGGTCAGGCCCCAGGCCTCACCGCCGGCGAAGAGCTCGTCCGGGTCGACGTCGTCGAGCCAGCCGAGGAAGTGGCGCTCCGGGTTCTCGTCGGTCGACCCGTAGACCGCCGGCCGCTGCGGCGGCTCGGCAACCGTTTCGGCGTCGCCGCCTCGCTCCAGCGCCTCGAAGCGCTCCTCGGCCGCGGGCCCTTCCGCGTAGCCCTTGCCCACGCCGAGGATCTTACGGGCGCGGCGCGCGCTCGGCCCACTCGCTCAGCGGATACCAGTAGGTGTCCTGGAGCGCGGCGGCGACGCGGGCGTCCGTGTGAGCCGGATTGAAGACGTTGTGCTCGAGGTCGGCGCAGATGGCCACCGCTTCGAGTGGGACGTCGGGCAGGTTGACGAGCACCTCGCCGGGCAGGCGCGCCTCGGCGAGCGTGAAGTGCTTGAAGTGAAGGTCGGGTGCGACCTCGAGCAGCATCGGCCAGTCCGGGCAGCTCCGTGTGCTCATTCCGCCCCGATTCGGGCCGGGGCCGCCGATGCCTGCTTCACCAGGTCGGCGAGAGCCCGGATGAACGCGGCGTCGTCGTTCAGCGACTCAATACGCTTGAGCTCGAGGCCCAGCTCGGCGGCCTTCTCGCGGGCCTGCACGTCGATGTCCCAGAGGATCTCGAGATGGTCGGAGACGAACCCGACCGGCGCGACGAGCACGTTCGCGACGCCGCGTCCGTGAAGCGCGTCGAGCTCGTCCAGGATGTCGGGCCCGAGCCATGGCTCGCCCGTCGGGCTCTCGCTCTGGAAGGCGAACGACCAGCTGTCCACTCCCGCCTTATCGGCGACGAGGCGCGAGGTCTGGAGTAGCTGCTCGCGGTAGGGGTCGCCTTCGGCGAGGATTCGCTCCGGGAGGCTGTGCGCGGTGAAGACGACGTGCGCGTCGGTTCCGCGCACGCGCTCGGCGAGGACGTCGAGGAACGGCTCGTGGTCGTGCCAGCTCTCGACGAACGCAAGGTCGACGTCCTCGGGCAGGGCGTCCTCGAGCCGCTCGCGGTAGCCGCCAATCGAGATGCGGGAGTAGTGCGGGGCGAGGACGAGCCCGACGATGCGCTCGGCGCCGCCGGCCAGCGCCAGCTCGGCGGCCTCCGCGATCCGGGGACGCCAGTGCTTCATGCCGACGTGGACGGGGACTCCGAGCTCGCGCTCCAGGGCTCTGCGCTGGGCCTCCGTGATCTCGTTGAGCGGCGAGCGGCCGCCGATGCGGCGGTAGCGCTCCGTCAGCTCGGCGACGGCCTCGGGCCGAACGGGGCGCCCACCGCGGATGTCGGCGAAGTAGGCGGGGATGTCCTCTGCGCGTTCCGGACTCCCGTAGGCCATCAGGACGACGGCCGTCCTCACTCTTGGCTCCACCTCGCGCGTCTCTCGTCGCCCTCCGCGCGGCACACGCGCGAAATTCGGCGATAGGCTGGAACCGGAGGGAGGCCCGCGGCGGCCCCTGGGCGGACGGGGGTGAGCAGGCTGCTGCTGCCGCTGCTGACGCCGCTCCTCACGCCCACACCTCGACCGCCGTCCGCTCGTGGACGAGCTCGGCCAGGCGGCGCAGGTCGGCCGGGTCGGTAGCGGGGAGGACGCCGTGCCCGAGGTTGAACACGTGTCCGCGCCGCCCCGCGACCGCGCTCAGGATCTTCGCCGCCGCCGCTTCCGCCCGCTCCCACGGCCCCAGGAGCAGAGCCGGGTCGAGGTTTCCCTGCACTCCGCGTCCCTCGCCGACGAGCGCCCACCCGCGGTCGATCGGGATCCGCCAGTCGAGGCCGATCACGTCTCCGCCCACCCGCGCCAGGTCCCCGAGCAGGTGCGTCGTCCCGGTCCCGAAGTGGATCGTCGGCACGTCCAGCGAGGCCAGGATGCGAGCCGAGTACGGCGCCACGAACTCGCGGTAGTCGTCGACGGAGAGGGTTCCCACCCAGGAGTCGAACAGCTGGATCACGTCGGCGCCCGCGCGCACCTTGGCCCGCAGGTACGCGTCGAAGGTGTCCGCCAGCTTCTCCATGAGCGCGTGCCACACGTCCGGCGCCCGGTACATGCAGCCCTTCGTCTTGAGGAAGTCCCGCGTCGGCCTGCCCTCGATCAGGTAGCCGGCCACGGTGAAGGGGCCGCCGGCGAAGCCGATCACCGCCTGCTCGGCGGGGAGCTCCTCGCGCACGAGCCGGACGGCCTCGAGGATGAACGGCACCGAGTCGTCCGGGTCGGGCACCGCCAGGCGCTCGACGTCGGCCGTCGTCGCAATCGGCCGCTCGATCACGGGGCCGACGTTCTCGACGAGCTCCACGTCGATCCCCATGCCGAGGACCGGGAGCATGATGTCGGCGAACATCACGGCCGCGTCGACGCCGTGCGCTCGCACCGGCTGAAGCGTCACCTCGGCGCAAAGCTCCGGCTCCCGGCAGACCTCGAACAGCGTGTGCCGCTCGCGGACCTCACGGTACTCCGGCAGGGACCGGCCGGCCTGGCGCATGAACCAGACGGGCGTGCGTTCCACAGCCTCGCGCCGGCACGCGCGCGTGAGAAGAGGCTCGGCCACGGCCCCTACCTTAGCCAGCCCCGGGCGGGCTACCCGCCGACGATGTACGCGAGGTGCGCGCCCTGGAGATGGCGGGCTCTCAGGCCGTCGAGAGGCGAGACGCCCTGGATCCCGAGGTCGCGCGCGAGCCGCCTCGCCTCGCGCTCGAAGTTCGGGCGGTACATGATCAGCGAGCGCTGGAAGTCGCTGCGGGGCGCATTGTCCGTGGCGGCGATCCTATAGTGCTTGGCGCGCACGCGCTCGGCGGTCACGGACGCCGCGCCCGCGACGCCGTTTCCGTTCAGGACGATGACGGACGTCTCGCGACGCGAGAGAGTCGGGCGCGCGGGCTTGCCGTCGGCCGAGCTTCCGTCTACCGTGGGGCGCGCGACCGCGGCCTTGGCGACTGC
>DASQWP010000116.1:0-6071 GCA_035640195.1 Gaiellaceae bacterium
CCGGTCTCCCCGTGCACGACCGCTTCCGCGACGCTGCCCACGTCCGAGGCGACGGTCGGGACGCCGGCCAGCATGCCTTCCGGGATGACGAGAGGAAAACCCTCGAACCGCGAGGGGACGGCGAGCACATCGAACGAGGCGACGTGCGCGCGGGCGTGCGGCGTCCATCCGGTGACGGCGATCCGGCCCTGGACTCCCAGGTCGCGCGCGAGACCTTCGAGCCGATGACGCTCGGGCCCGTCCCCGACGAGCACCGCGCTCACCCGGGGGAGGAGAGCCAGCGCGCGCACGAAGACGTCCAGCCCCTTCTCCCGCGAGAACCGGCCGACCGCACCGACGACGGGAGGGGGAAACGGGGGAGGAATCGGCTCGACCGCGATCTCGGGCACGCCGTTGTAGATCGTCCGCACCGAGCCTGCAGGGAGGCGGGCGACCTCCTCGACCATCCGCGCGGAGCGCTCTCCGACGGCGACGTGCGCGGCCAGCCGGCGCGACAGGAGGTGCTTGAGCCGGCGCTGGAGGCCGCGAGCAACGGGGATCGGCGACTGCTCGACCGCGACGACGCGGACGCGCGGCGTCAGGAGCGCCGCCAGGATCCCGTACTGGCAGACCATGGAGCTGCGCATGTTCGCGTGGAAGACGTCCGGCCGGAAGCCGCGGACGGCGCGCACGTGCGCGACCAACGGGGCGACGTCGCGCTTGTGCGCGACGGGCGGAAGGACGGACGTCGCCGCCTGCGGCCGGCGGGCGGCCACGGCCTCGACGACGCGCCGATCGACGCCGGCCACGAGCACCTCGATCCGTTCGTCGAGGAATTCGAGCAGGTTCCCGAGGCTCAGCTCGGCGCCGCCCACGATCGGGGCGTCGGTATAGGCGATCAGGCGGCGAGCCATCGCTCCAGCGTCTCGGCGAACGTGGCGGCGTCCCAGTCGAAGACGCTCTGGCGAGGCAGCAGGAAGCGCGAGCCGCGCGCCGACACGCAGCCGGGCCGGCTCGAGCAGGCGAGCACGTACCCGGCCTCCGCGACGATTCTGGCGACCGTCCCGTCGACGTCGCCGTGCGGATAGGAGAACGACGTCACGGGTGCGCCGGTCAGCTCCTCGAGGCGACTGCGGCTTCCGACGATCTCGGCCCGCTGCTCGCCAGGCGGGAGGCGAGAGAGGTGCGGGTGCGTGAGGGAGTGCGCGCCCACTTCGACCACCGGCGACGCCGCGAGCGCGGCGAGCTCGGCGCGGCGGACGATGCGGTAGGCGTCGCGCGGCCCGGGGTCGGCGTCCCCGCCCAGGTCGTCGAGGAACCGCTCGATCGCGGCGAGCGGCAGCCGGCGAAGGCGCACGTAGAGAGCCCGGTGCGCGCGCTCACGGCCGGCGGCGCTTCGCATGTCGACGCGCAGCCTGCGTTCGTCGACCGCGACGTCGAGGGAGGCGCGGCGGGCGAGCGCCTGGAAGACGAGCCGCTCGAGCCGATCCCACCAGAGCTCCGCCTCGCCGTCGACGGCGTCGGCGACGACGAAGACCGTCGCGGGCAGGCAGGCCGATTCGAGGATGGGCCGCGCCGTCCCGGCGACGTCGGCATAGCCGTCGTCGAACGTGAGCGCGGCGCGGTCGTGATCCGCCGGCAGCAGGAGGCTCACGAGCGGCACGACCTCGAGGCGCTCTCGGAGCACCTCCACGTGCGCGCCGAAGGCGTCCGGCGTCACCGCCAGCCCGTAGGGGTTGCGCTCGAGCTCGGCGACGCGGTGGTAGAGGAGGATGACGCTGCGCCCACTCACGCCGGCTTCTCCACGCGCCCCGCCGCGACCACCGGGAAGTACGGATCCGCATGCGCGAGCTCCTCGGCACGAAGCTCTCTCGCGGCCAGCCCGACGAGGAAGGCGATCGCCGCAACGAGGTTGCCGAAGCTCTCCACTTCCGCCTCGGCGTCGGCACACGAGCGGTCGATCACCTCGGCGAGGCCGCGAGGCGTGAAGCGCCAGAAGTCGATGTCGCTCACGTGACGGTCCACGCGCGCGACCGTCGGGACCGTGAGGAGGAGGACGCCTCCCGGAGCCAGCGCCCGCCACGCGTTCTCCAGCCCGCGGTCGACGTCAGGCAGGAGCTGGAGCGTCTGGGTCAGGAGGAAGCAATCGAACGCCCCCGTCGGGAGCGAGCCGGGCTCGCAGAGATCGGCGACGAGCGTCGCGTCGGGGTTGTCCGGATCGATGTCGAGGATGTCGTTCTCGGTCACCGAGGCGCCGCCGAATCGCCGGGTGTACGCCGCGTCCTTCACCTCCAGCACGCGTCCGCGCACGGCCCGCCGGTTGCGCTCGAGGAAGGTCTCGATGTAGAAGCGATCGACGGGAAGACCTCGGTCGAAGCCGTAGCGATCGCTGAAGGGACGCAGCCTGCGGAGGTTCCCCCAGCGCGGAGTTTCGGCCGTCGCGACCGTCCGCTTGAGCGCTGCGCGAACCGGCGCCGGAAGCCGGCGGGCCCACTCGCGGAGACCGGGATGGGAGAGCACTCGATCTTTCACGTACGCCGCATCCTGCCGAAAATAAGGTTCGTGACCACCGGACGACCGTTCCTCGCGCCTCCGCCGGAGCGGCCGCTGGAGCCGCGGGACCCGCCGACATTCTCGGTCGTGATCGCCGCCTACCAGGCGGCGGCGTTCGTCGGCGCGGCGGTCGAGTCGGCGCTCGTGCAGACGCGCCCGCCGTTCGAGGTGATCGTCTCGGACGACGGCTCCACCGACGACGTGGCCGGTGCGCTCGAGGCCTGGCGCGACCGCATCGTCCTCCTCCGCAACGTGCACGGCGGCGAGGCGGCCGCGAAGAACGCCGGGGCCGCGGCCGCCGCAGGCGAGTTCGTCGTCCTCCTCGACGCAGACGACGTCTACCTGCCGGGCCGCCTGGAGGCGCTGGGGGAGCTGGCCGCCGCTCGCCCCGACCTCGACATCCTCACGACCGACGCGTGCCTGGAGGTCGCCGGCGAGGTCGTGCGGCGCTGCTACACGGACTCGTGGCCGTTTCCGGTCGACGACCAGCGAGGCGCGATCCTCGCGCGGAACTTCGTCTTCGGCCACGCGGCCGTCCGGCGCGAGCGCCTCCTCGCCGTCGGCGGGTTCGACCCGGCGATGGGCGTCCCGGACTGGGAATGCTGGATCAGGCTCGTCCTCGCCGGCGCCCGCGTGGGCCTCGTCGCCGAGCCGCTCTCCCGTTACCGCCTCCGCGAGAGCGGGCTCTCCTCGGACCGGGTGGCGCACTCGCGCGCGTACGTGGCGGCGCTCGAGAAGACGCGCGGACACCCGGGCCTGACCGTCGGCGAACGGGAGAAGATCACCGAGGCGCTCCGGCTGCGCCGACAGGAGCTCGCGCAGGAGGAAGCGGAGGACGCGCTCCTCGAGGGCCGAGCGGATGCCCGGCGGCGGGCAGCGAAGGTCGCTCTCGCCGGCGGTGCTCCCCTGCTGACGCGCGCGAAGGCGGCTCTCGCGGCCGTCGCTCCCTGGGCCGCCCGCCGCGTCCTCGTTCGCCGCCGGCAGGAGGCGTGGGTGGGCGCGTCAGGGATCCGCGTCACCCGGCGCCCGCGGTGACCTCCCACTCCACAGAGCAGGTGGCGGACGCCCTCACCCGCCGGCTCCTTGTCGTCGCCGTCGTCGCCGCAGTCATCGCGACCGCAGTGCAGACGGTCGTCCACCTCCTCGGGCTCGCGTTCTTCGACCTCGAGGTCGAGGTCCTGAACGCGGACGCGGACACAAGCGTCTTCGCCTGGGCTAGCATCGTCGCGACGTTCGCTGCGGCCTTCGCCGCCTTGCTCCTGGCTGTCGCGTCGTGGCCCGTGCGGGCGGCCCGCTACGCCGCCCTGGCCGGGATCCTCGCCTTCTTCTCGCTCGACGACATGGTGCAGATCCACGAGCGGGTGTCGCGGGTGTGGAGGCAGCTCGGGATCCCGGAGGACTGGCACCTCGCCCGCCTGCTCTGGCCGGCCATCTTCTTTCCCCTCCTCGTGTTCGCGTTCGTGCTCCTCTGGCAGCTTGGGTCGACTGCACGGCCCCACGCGCGCCGCCTCGTCCGGAGTGGACTCCTCCTCCTCGTAGGCGCGGTCGCGCTCGAAGCGGCCTCGCCGCTGCTCTTCCAGTTCGGCTGGGACCACCGCACCTGGCCGCACGAGCTCGAGGTCGTCGCGGAGGAAGGCGCCGAGCTGGCGGGCTGGATCCTCGTCGCCGCCGGCGTCAGCGCCGTGGCCCTCAGGGAGCTGGCCGCGTCAGCGCTGTCTTCGTACGGAGCGCCGCCCCGAAGTGCGCCCGCTGCTCCTCGCGCAGGCGGTCGACCAGGCGCCCCCGAGGCAGCTCGACGTCCCCGTACGTGAGCACCTCATCGCGGGCGGCGTCGCGGGCGAGACGGGCGCCTTCGGCGATCCCCAGCGGCAGGAGGCCCTCCGCGGCCGCCGCGGCAGTGTTCTCGCAGAGCCCGTACGTGTGGTAGCCGCCGATCCGGTCGAGCGTCGTTCCGGCCGCAAGATCCGTCTTGGCCGCCGTGACGACCTCCACCGCCGGACCGCCGAGCGGGGCGATGGTCGCGTCGCCGAAGAGGACGGCCCGCGCGACGGTGTTCGGGACCTCGAAGTGACAGAGGTGGTAGGGCGAGTAGAAGCAGTAGAGCGGCCCCTCGCCGAGCTTGTAGAGCTCGAGGTAGTGCTGCTGGACGGGGTCGCCGTGCGCTCCGAGGATGAAAACGCCCGGGCCCGGCTCCGCGCCCACGAGGTAGTCGACGATCCCGGGGCCCGAGAGCAGCTCCTCCGTCGGGAAGGCGGCGGCCGCCTCGGCGACGGGCGTGCCGGCGGCGACGGTCGGGCCGAGCATGCCGCGGCGCGCGGCGCGCATCCCGGTGGCGTTCGCGACGACCGCCTGCTCGAACGAGACCTTCGAGCCGTCCGCGAATGAGGTGACCATGTACGGATCCTGGCCCCAGCGGCGGGCGAACCCCTCCTGCGTCGTCGGGTTGCGGTACGGATCGTGGAGGCCCTTGATGCTCCCGCAGAGCACCGGCCGCACGCCGAGGCCGCGAACGAACCGGTAGAGGTTCATCGTCACGCCGGGCTGGTCGCCGTCCGCGTTCGTGAAGACGACGCCGGCCCGGTCCGCGTACGCCTTCAGGATCGGCCCGACCGTCGCGTCGACCTCGGCGTTCATGAGCACCACGTGCTTCCCGTGCGCGATCGCCTCGAGCGCCACGCCCGCCGCGAACTCGACCGACCCGGTGACCTCGACGACCGCGTCGATGACCTCGGCGCGGCAAAGAAGCGTCGCGTCCTCCGTGACCGCCGGGCAGCCGGCCACCACGGCGGCCTCGAGGTCGGCGGCGCGGTCCACGCGGCGAACGTCGTCCACGCCCGCCTCGGAGTAGGCCCGCGCGGCCCTCTCCGGATGCCGGTTGGCGATCGCCGCGAGACGGAGCCCGCGGGTCAGGCCGATGAGCTGGCGGGCGATGCCGCGCCCCATGAAGCCTGCGCCGACCATCCCGACTCGGATCGGCCTCCCTTCCCGCTCCCGCTCCTCGAGCGCCCGGTCGACGATGATCACGCCGGCGACTCCCGCACGAAGTCGGGCCAGCTCCGGTCCTTGGCGGAGACCACGCGGTCCGGGACGTCGGGCCACGCGATCCCGAACGCCGGATCGTCCCAGCGGACGCCGCCCTCCGCTTCGGTGGCGTACGGCTCGGAGACGAGGTAGAAGGTCTCGCTCCCGTCGACGAGGGTCTGGTAGCCGTGCGCGAAGCCCTCCGGGACGTAGAGGCTCCGCCCGTTCTCGGCCGAGAGCTCCACGCCGAGCCAGCTGGTGTAGGTCGGCGAGTGGGCGCGCAGGTCGACGATGACGTCGTAGACGGCGCCACGGGTGCAGCGCACGACCTTCACCTCGGCATGAGGGGCGCGCTGGAAGTGCAGGCCACGAAGAGTCCCACGGCGCGCGTTCCAGGAGACGTTGGCCTGCGCGACGCGGGCGTCGAGGCCCTGGGCGGCGAGCTCGCCCCTGCACCACGCACGTGCGAAGAAGCCGCGCTCGTCCTCGCGCCGCTCGAGCTCGAGCACGTAGGCGCC
>DASQWP010000117.1:0-5646 GCA_035640195.1 Gaiellaceae bacterium
GGACCCGCGAAGCGTGAGCGAGCGCCTCGACTTCTGGGCGGCGGCGGCCGCCGAGCTGCCGTGGTTCCACCCCTGGGAGCGCGTCTTCGAGCCGGCCGGACGCAGCTTCCGCTGGTTCGCCGGGGCGGAGACGAACCTCGCCTGGAACTGCCTCGACCGCCATGTCTCGGCGGGCCGAGCCGAACACACGGCTCTCGTGTCCGTGAACGAGCGGGGCGATCGGCGGACGACCACGTACGGCCAGCTTCTCGGCGAGGTGGAGCGCGCCGCGGCGGCCCTGCGCAGCCTCGGGATCGGAAAGGGCGACCGTCTGACGATCTACATGCCGACGGCGCCGGAGGCGATCGTCCTCATGCTCGCCACGGTGCGCATCGGCGCGATCCACTCCGTCGTCTTCGCCGGCTTCGGCCCCGGCGCGCTCGCAGAACGGATCCGGGCAAGCGGCTCACGGCTCGTCTGCACGGCCGACGTCACGTATCGGAAGGGCGGGGACGTGCCCCTCGAGCCCATCGTCGAGGAGGCGGTGCGCCTGGCGGGCGAGCAGGTGGAGGAGACGCTGGTCTTCCCGCGCGAGGGCAACGCGTGGGACGAGTTCCTCCAGAAGGGCGACGGCGGCGACGGCTCCCACGTCGTCATGGAGGCGAACGAGCCCGCCTTCATCCTCGCCACCTCCGGTACGACGGCCAAGCCGAAGCTCGCCGTCCACACCCAGGGTGGCTACCAGGTCGGCATCCACGCGATGGGCCGGATCTGCTTCGGAATGCGGCCCGACGACGTCTGGTGGTCGACGTCCGACATCGGCTGGGTCGTCGGACACAGCTACATCGTGTACGCGCCCCTCCTCTTCGGCTGCACGACGATCGTCTACGAGGGCGCGCTCGACCATCCCGATGCGGGAACGGTCTGGCAGCTGATCGAGGAGCTCGGAGTCAGCGGCGTCTTCACGTCCCCTACGGCCGTGCGACTCCTCATGCGCTACGGCGAGGAGCCGGCGCGCGCGCACGACCTCGGCTCGCTCGAGCGCGTCGTCTGCGCGGGCGAGGTGCTGAACGCGCCGGCCTGGGAGTGGCTCCAGAAGACGGTGCTCGGGGACCGGATCCCCGTGGTCGACCACTGGTGGCAGACGGAGACGGGCGGCCCGGTCATCGGCAATCCGTACGGGCTCGAGCTCGAGGAGATCAGGCCGGGCTCGGCCGGGAGACCGCTTCCCGGGATGGAAGTCGAGGTCATGACGCCCGAGGGGCGCGAGTGCGAGCCGGGAGAGAAGGGGATCCTGACGTTCCGCGAGCCGTTTCCGAGCCTGACGCCGACTCTCTGGGGCGAGCCGGAGCGCTACGTACGCGACTACTGGGAGCGCATCCCCGGTGTCTGGTTCACCGGCGACTCCGCCCAGATGGACGAGGACGGCTACGTCTGGTTCGCAGGCCGCGCCGACGAGGTGATCAAGGTCGCCGCGCACCGGATCGGGACCGTCGAGGTCGAGACTGCTTTTCTCCAGCATCCGGCGGTCGCGGAGGCCGGCGTGACCGGGCGGCCGGACGAGGTGCGCGGCGAGGTGATCTCCGCCTTCGTCGTGCTCAAGCAGGGGAAAGAGCCCTCGGAGGAGCTCCGCGGCGAGCTCCTGCAGACCGTGCGCCGCGAGCTTGGCCCGGTGGCGGTCATCGGCGAGCTTCAGTTCGTGAGCACGCTTCCCAAGACGCGGAGCGGGAAGATCATGCGCCGCGTCCTCAAGGCGGTCGTCCTCGACAGCGACCCGGGCGACATCACGACGATCGAGGACGAGGGCTCGGTCGAGGAGGCGCGCCGGGCCTGGGAGGAGCTGAGGTCCTCCGTCAGCCGCGCATGAGCCGGCCGAGCAGGGGGCGCCCGGCCTGATAGAGCGCGGCCAGACCGCCAACGAGGAGCAGCCCGAGACCGGGACCCGGTAAGCAGTCAAGCGAGAGCGGGCAACGGTCGAGGATGCGGGCCGTCTGCCAGATCGCGAGGGAGCTCGCGATGCCGCCTCCGAAGGCAGCCGACGCAAGGGCGAGCGCTCGCACCGGCACCAAAGCGGCGGCAAGCGTGGCAAAGCCGGCCGAGATGGTCCAGGTGAGCGCCTGCGGGGAGCCCCAGAGTGCCTCGCGCAGGACGAGCGCCCAGGGAAGCGCGGTGCCCAGGAACATGCCGATCGCGGCGAGCAGCATCACGCCCTGGCCGGCGAAGTAGGGCCAGCGCCGCCGTTCACGGTCGCCGGAAGAGCCGGGGCGTTTCGGGGAGCGGATCAGCAGGGTAGGAGGATTGTCACACTTCGCTCTTCTCGCCCCAGGGGGTGGTGCCGTATGGCAGGAACGGTATTCGAAGGAGGACGGAGACGGGAGCTCCCACCCGACGGAGCCGGGGAGCGCGCCCAGGGCTACTGGAGGGCGAACCTGCGGCTCCAGTTCGGCCTCCTAGCGATTTGGGCGGTCTTCGGGTACTTGCTCGCAATCTTCCTCGCCGAGCCGCTGAACGAGCTCACGGTCTACGGCTTCCCGCTCGGCTACTGGTTCGCCCAGCAGGGCGCCATCTACGCCTTTGTGATCCTCATCTTCGTCTACGCGGTGAGGATGGACCGCGTCGACCGCGAGTACGACGTGCACGAGGAAGAGGAGGAGCTGGGCGCAGGCCGCAAGGCCCTCCAGCGGCGCATGCAGAGGCGGCTCACGGGTGAGGCGCCGGCGGCGACCGCCGAGGCGGGCGAGCCGACCGGCGAGACGACCCGGGAGGAGCGGCAATGAGCGCGGCAGCCACGCTCTTCGCCATCTCCGACATCAGGCTCTGGGCGATCATCTTCGTCGTCCTCACGTTCTCGATCTACATCGCCATCGCGGTGATCAGCCGCGCGAGGTCGACCTCCCAGTTCTACGTGGCCGAGCAGAGCATCCCCGCCCCGGCGAACGGGGCCGCGATCGCAGCCGACTGGATGTCGGCCGCCTCCTTCATCTCGATGGCGGGGCTCATCTCCTTCCTCGGGTTCGACGGGGCGATCTACCTGCTCGGCTGGACGGGTGGCTACGTGCTCCTCGCCCTCCTACTCGCGCCTTACCTCCGCAAGTACGGGAAGTACACCGTTCCCGACTTCATCGGCGACCGCTATTCGGACCTCGCCCGCTTCGTGGCCGTCTTCGCGGCCATCTTCGTCTCCTTCACATACGTGGCCGGCCAGATGCGGGGAGTGGGCATCGTCTTCTCCCGCTTCGTGGGCGTCAGCATCACGGTGGGAGTGATCATCGGCATGGCCGTCGTCTTCGTCTACGCGGTGCTCGGCGGGATGAAGGGCATCACGTGGACCCAGGTGGCCCAGTACACGATCCTGATCATCGCCTACCTGATCCCGGCCTGGGCGATCACGGCCAAGCTGACCGACATCCCCGTTCCGCAGGTCTCTTTCGGGAAGATCGCGCAGGAGCTGAATGAGCTCCAAGCCCAGTTCGGACTCAGCGAGTACACGGCGGCGTTCACCTCACGACCGTGGCAGGACGTCTTCCTGGTGACGCTCGCGCTCATGGTCGGGACGGCCGGGCTGCCACACATCATCATCCGCTTCTACACGACGAAGTCGGTGCGGGCGGCACGCTGGTCGGCCGGCTACGCGCTCCTCTTCATCGCCATCCTCTACACGACGGCGCCGGCCGTGGCCGTCTATGCGAAGACGAACCTGCTCCAGGACGCCCAGTCCTCGACGATCCAGCAGCAGCCGCAGTGGGTGGACACCTGGGAGGAGACCGGCCTGATCACGATCCAGGACCAGAACGGCAACGGCCGCATCGACACCGTCTCCAACACGGAGGGCGACGCGGAGATGCTCGTCGATCCCGACATCATGGTCCTCGCCAACCCGGAGATCGCGGGTCTCCCGGCCCCGGTGGTGGGACTGGTGGCGGCGGGCGGCCTCGCGGCCGCGCTTTCGACCGCGGCCGGGCTCCTGCTCGTGATCGGGGCGGCGGTCGGCCACGACCTGTTCTACAAGGCGATCAAGAAGGACGCGACCGAGGGGCAACGCTTGCTGGCCGGCCGGATCGGCGTCGGCCTCGCCATCCTGGCAGCGGGGTACTTCGGCGTGAACCCACCCGGTTTCGTCGGCCAGGTGGTGGCGTTCGCCTTCGGCCTCGCCGCGGCGTCGTTCTTCCCGGCGATCGTGCTCGGCATCTTCTGGAAGCGGGCCAACGCGCCAGGCGCGATCGCGGGCCTCGTCACCGGGCTCGGCTTCACCGCGGCCTACATGATCGCGACCATCTACGGCGACATGGAGCCGTGGTTCGGCATCTCGCCGGAGGCGATCGGCGCGGTCGGAATGGCGATCAACTTCATCGTCACGATCGCCGTCTCCTCGTTCACGCGGGAGCCGTCGCCCGAGATCCAGGCACTGGTCGAGGAGGTGAGGCACCCGCGGATCGGCGAAGATATCGCTCCGACGCCGAGACCCGCACCCGCACCCGCCCGAGGGAGGTAGCCCGTGAGGACCCAGGCATCCGGACACGCGATCGACGCGCTCCTGCTCGAGGAGCGGCGCTACCCGCCGCCCGAGAGCTTCGCCGAGCGGGCCAACGCGAAGCCCAATATCTACGAACGCGGCTTCGAGGAGTTCTGGGAGGCCGAAGGCCGTGAGCGGGTCACCTGGTTCGAGCCCTTCGAGACGCTCCTCGAGTGGGAGCCGCCGTACTCGAAGTGGTATCTCGGCGGGAAGCTCAACGTCTGCTTCAACTGCGTGGACCGCCACGTCGAGGCGGGGCTAGGAGACAAGGTCGCCTACCACTGGGAGGGCGAGCCGGTCGGCGACCGGCGAGCGCTCACGTTCGCCGACCTCCAGCGCGAGGTCGTCCGCTTCGCCAACGGGCTCAAGGAGCTCGGCGTCGGCAAGGGCACGCCGGTCGGGATCTACATGGGAATGATCCCCGAGCTTCCGATCGCCATGCTCGCGTGCACGCGCTTGGGCGCTCCGCACACCGTCGTCTTCGGCGGCTTCTCGGCCGACTCGCTGGCCGACCGCCTGAACGACATGGAGTGCGAGGTGCTCGTCACGCAGGACGCCGGCTGGCGAAAGGGCGGCGAGGTGCCCCTGAAGAAGAACGCGGACGACGCGCTCGAGCGCTCACCAACCGTGCGCAACGCCGTGGTGGCGAAGCGTCTCGGCGGCGACGTCGAGATGCGCGAGGGGCGGGACGTCTGGCTCGAGGACCTCCTCACGGGGGCAAGCGACGATCCCGCGTCGTGCCCCTGCGAGCCGATGGACGCCGAGGACCTCCTCTACCTCCTCTACACAAGCGGGACGACAGCACAGCCGAAGGGGATCGTGCACACGACCGCCGGCTACCTCGTCGGCGTGGCGTCGACCCACCACTACATCTTCGACGTCAAGCCGGACTCGGTCTACTGGTGCGCGGCCGACATCGGCTGGGTGACCGGCCACAGCTACATCGTCTACGGACCCCTCTGCAACGGCACGACCGGCGTCCTCTACGAGGGCACCCCGGATTACCCGGAGCGCGACCGCTGGTGGGACATCGTCGAGCGCTACGAGGTGGACATCCTCTACACGGCGCCGACGGCCATCCGGGCGCACATGAAGTGGGGGCCCGAGCACGCCGAGAAGCACGACCTCTCGTCGCTGCGGCTGCTCGGCTCGGT
>DASQWP010000118.1:0-3511 GCA_035640195.1 Gaiellaceae bacterium
AGCGTGACGAGGCCGCCGAGCAGGAGAGCGCTCCGGAGCCGGAGAGCGTGCCGAGCGAGCCGCCGGCTCCCTCCCCGCCTCCGGCGCCTGCGCCGCCGCCTCCCCCCGCGGGGCCCGGCCACCCGGAGGTCGTCTCGATCGCACTCCAGTACCTGGGCACCCCGTATGTCTGGGGCGGCGCCTCGCCGTCGGGCTTCGACTGCTCCGGCTTCGTCATGTACGTCTACGGGAAGATCGGGATCTCGCTGCCGCACCACGCCGCCTCGCAGTACGGCTACGGGAGGCCGGTCGCTCGCTCGCAGCTCGCGCCGGGCGACATCGTCTTCTTCAACGGGCTCGGCCACAACGGCATCTACGTCGGCGGCGGCCGCTTCGTCCACTCGCCCCACACCGGCGACGTGGTCAAGATCTCGAGTCTCTACGACTCGTGGTACGCGTCGACGTACGTGGGCGCGCGCCGGCTCTGAGCGTCAGTAGGGCGTCGGCGCGTCCGCCGCGAGGTCGACGGCCCGACGCGTCCCCGTGAGCGCGCGCGGGATGCGCTCGACCGCCTCCTCGATGTCCTCCGGGGAGACGTCCAGATGCGTGACGGCCCGGAGAACGCCGTCGTGTGCCGCAAAGGAGAGGAGCACGCCTTCCTCCCGCAGGCGCGCGATGGCGTCGTCGCCGTCGAGGCCGAGGCGCCCCACGTCGAGCAGCACGAAGTTCGTCTCCACCTGCTCGGGGTCGACGGGCAGGCCGGCGGCGGCGAGCGCCTCGGCCAGCCGGCGCGCGCGGTCGTGGTCGTCGGCCAGGCGCTCGACGTGGTGGTCGAGGGCGTAGAGCCCGGCCGCCGCCACGATCCCGGCCTGGCGCATGGCGCCGCCGAAGAGGTGCTTCATCCGCCGGCCCTTCGCCATGCGCTCGCGCGAGCCGGCGACGAGCGCGCCGAGCGGGCACCCCAGGCCCTTGGAGAGGCAGAGCGTGACGGTGTCGAACTCGCGCCCGTACTCCGCGGCCGACGTGCCGCTCGCCACCACGGCGTTCAGGAGGCGCGCCCCGTCCAGGTGGGCGGCCAGGCCGTGTCGCCGCGCCTCGGCGACGATCTCCCGCACTTGCCGAAGCGACCAGACGGGGCCGCCGCCGCCGTTGTGCGTGTTCTCGATGCAGACGACGCGCGTGGGAGCCACGTGCAGGTCTCCGCGCGGGCTCACGGCCTCCCGGAGCTGCTCGGCGCTGAAGCGCCCGTCCTCGGCGTGGAGCGCCTTCATGGCAAGCCCGGAGTGGACGGCCGGCCCGCCGAGCTCGTAGCGGAAGATGTGCGCGAGAGCCTCGGCGATCACCTCGTCGCCGGGCTCCGAGAGGACGCGCAGGGCGATCTGGTTCGCCATCGTGGCCGTGGGCACGTAGACGGCCTCTTCCTGCCCGAGCAGCTCGGCGGCGCGCTCCTCGAGCGCGATCACCGTCGGGTCCTCGCGCTTTTGCTCGTCGCCGACGACCGCGTCCGCCATCGCGCGACGCATCCCCTCTGTCGGCTGCGTGAGCGTGTCGGAACGGAGATCGATCACGACTCCTCCGCGGGCATCAGGATCCAGAGGACGACGTAGGCGAGCACCTGCGGCCCCGGGATCAGGATGGAGAGGACGGCCGCGAGGCGGACGAGCCACTTGCTCCAGCCGTAGCGCCGCGCGACGGCGGCGCAGACGCCCCCGAGCACGCGCCCGCGGCGCGGGCGCACGAGTCCGTTCCTGCGGAACCAGTCGCGCATCGCGTCTCTAGCCTATCCCGGGAGCACCTAACGAACAGGGCTACGGGCCGAGCCGCTCGGCGAGCTCCTCGTGCCCGGCCTCGCGGGCGAAGTCGGCGGCCGTGCGGCCGTCCTCGGCGGCGACGGCCGTGTCGGCGCCGTGCCGCAGGAGCAGCCCCACGATGGCCTCGTCGCCGTTCTGCGCCGCCCCGTGGAGCGGCGTGAATCCCCCTTCCTGGCGGGCGTCGGGATCGGCTCCGCGCTCGAGGAGGAGCGCGACCGTGTCCTCGTTCCGCCCCGCGACGGCGCTGTGGAGCGGCCTCACCACGATGGTCTCGTGACGGGCGACGACGTCGACGGGCGCGCCGCGCTCGACGAGGAGCCGCGCCGTCTCGGGATGGTCGAAGAAGGCGGCGAGATGGAGCGGCGTGAAGCCGTCGTCCGCGAACGCCTCCGCCGCCGCCGGATCTGCGTCCAGGTAGGCGGCGACGAGCTCGGTGTGTCCCAGGGCCGCGGCCTCGAACACGTTCAGCTCGGGCTCGTCCGCGAGGAGCACGGCGACGCGCGCCTCGTCGCCCTCGTAGAGCGCCTGGAGGATCTCACTCAAGATGCGTGTCCTCGTCGCTGTAGGCGGGAGCGCAGCAGCACAGGAAGCGGAGCTCGCCCTCCGCGGCCGCGCGGATCTGGTGGCGGGCGCCCGGCGGGATCAGAACGGCGTCGCCCGGCCGCACCGGGCCGCGCTCGCCGTCCACCTCCATCTCGCCGCCACCTTCCAGGATCACATAGATCTCCTCCGTCCGCGCGTGGTAGTGGCGCTGCGTGGCCTGTCCGGGCTCGAGCGTCGCCTCCGCGAGGCTCTGCTTCAGGGCGCCGCCGACGCGGGCGTCGAGGAGGACGCGGATCGTGCTCCCGTCGAGCGTCGTGAACGCGGTCGCGTCCTCCCTTCGCCGCACGTTCACGGCGCAGCCTCCTCCTCGAGCTTCTCGAGTTCCGCCCTGCAGACCGCGCGGCACTCGGCGTCCGGCGCTCCCTCGGCACGTTCCGCCAGCGTCGCTCGGGCTTCCTCGGTGGCGAGCAGACGGGCCGCGACGGCGAGCCAGGGCATCAGGTCGTGATCGTGCGCGCGCATCCGCTCCAGGATCTCCAGGGGGCGTTCGCCGAGGAGGAGGGCGGCGGCCTCGGCGGTCTTCCGCCGGGAACGGTCGGCATCCTCGGACTCGGCGACCTGCCGAACGAGCGGAAGCGATCCGCTGTCCCGGAGCTGCGCCAGCGCCCAGATGGCGGGGACCGATTCCTCGGGCTCCGGCGAGCGGGCCCGGCGGCGAAGCGCGGGGACGAGGCGGCGGGCCGCGTCCGGGTCGACCACCACGAGCTCGGCGACGGCCGTGTCGCGAACCTCCCGGTCGCCGTCGCGCGTGAGGCCCATGAGGACGTAGACGCCGCCCTCGGCCAGTACCTCCCGGGCCACGCCCGCGACCCAGCCGCGCACGGCCGGATCCCGGTGGCGGGAGAGCTGGTCGAAGACGCGCGCCGCCCGCCCGCGGTCGACGCGAAGGTCGGCGACGGCGACCTCGATCCGCTCGGCGTCCGCGGCGAGGACGGCGGCCGCTGCCCGGGCAGCCGTCTCGCCGACGTCGCTGTCCCCGATCAGGTCCTCGACCCGGCGGACGGTCCGCCGCCACCAGCCCGGCTCCCGCGCGCGCCGGCGCGCCGCTTCCTGGAAGGCGTGCTCCTCGTCCGCGCGCTCCAAGAGGACGGCTCCGAGCAGGTCGCGCTCGTCTGGCT
>DASQWP010000119.1:0-4672 GCA_035640195.1 Gaiellaceae bacterium
CGCGGAGGAGCTGCGTCACCTGCTCCGCGTCCGCCCGCGGCTCCGCGCGCACGGGCGCCCGCTCCGCGGAGCAGCTACACGGGCGGCGGCTCATAGGCCGGCACGCGCTCCGGGGCGGCGAACACCGTCTCCACCTCGTGCGGCTCGATCTTGCCCGCCTTGATCTCCTCCGCCCAGTGGCAGGCGGCCCAGTGCCCGCCCGCGAGCTTGCGGAGCGGAGGCTCCTCCTGACGGCAGCGGGTCTCCTGCACGTAGGGGCAGCGCGTGTGGAAGCGGCAGGCGGGCGGCGGGTTCGCCGGACTCGGCAGGTCGCCCGGGAGGAGGATCGCCTCGCGCTCGCGCTCGACCTGCGGGTCGGGGATCGGCACCGCCGAGAGAAGCGAGATCGTGTACGGGTGCAAGGGGTCGTCGTAAAGCTCGGCCGCGGGCGAGACCTCGACGATCTTGCCCAGGTACATGACGGCGATCCGGTCGGAGATGTGACGGACGACGGCCAGGTCGTGCGCGATGAAGAGGTAGGTGAGGTCGAAGTCCTTCTGAAGCGCCTCGAGCAGGTTGACGATCTGCGCCTGGATGGAGACGTCCAGGGCCGAGACCGGCTCGTCGCAGACGACGAAGTCGGGGTTCAGCGCGAGCGAGCGAGCGAGGCCGATGCGCTGGCGCTGGCCGCCGGAGAACTCGTGCGGGTAGCGGGACGCCGCGTCTGCCGGGAGTCCCACGATCTCGAGGAGCTCGCGGACGCGCTGGCCCGCTTGCCGGCGCCCCGCGAGCTTGTGCACGCGCATCGGCTCGCCGACGATGCGCCCGACCGAGTGGCGCGGGTTGAGGGAAGCGAAGGGATCCTGGAAGACCATCTGCATGCGCCGGCGGAGAGGGCGCAGCTGGGACTCGCTCAGGTGGGAGATGTCCTGGCCGTCGAAGACGATCCTCCCGGCCGTCGGCTCGTAGAGGCGCAGGATGGCACGCCCGATCGTCGACTTTCCGCAGCCGGACTCGCCGACGAGCCCGAGAGTCTCCCCGCGCTCGATCTCGAGCGAGACGTCGTCGACGGCCTTGATGTCGCCCACGTGGCGGTCGAGGACCAGCCCGCTCTTGATCGGGAACCAGACCTTGAGGTTCTCGACGCGGACGAGGGCGGCATTGCCGCTCACGCCGGTTTCACTCATCCGGCGCACTCTGACACGAAGCTGCGCGGTTTCCAGCGGTATGCTCGAGGCGGGTGGTGGGTCCGGACTTCCCCACCCAGGGTGGGGGTGTGCTTGGGGTCGCGTCCCTCACCCGACCGCGGCCGCCTTCGTCCGCTCCCACTCCTCGAGCGGCACCGGGTTGAAGCAGGCGACGTGGTGGCCGGGCTCGATCTGGCGCAGCTCCGGCACCTCCTGGCTCGACTGCTCCACCTCGAACCGGCAGCGCGGCTGGAAGGGACAGGCGCTCGGCGGGCTCAGCATGTCGCGGGGCGCCCCCTCGATCGGCCGGAGGGCCTCCTTGCGCGTCGCGTCGAGACGCGGGATCGATTGGAGAAGGCCGAGCGTGTACGGGTGCCGCGGCCGGCTGAAGAGCTGCTGAGCCGAGCCCGTCTCCACGAACATGCCGGCGTACATCACGTTCACGCGCTCGCACATGCCCGCGACGACGCCGAGGTCGTGCGTGATGAGGATGAGCGCGGTGTCGCGCTCGGACACGAGCTGGCGCAGCAGGTCGAGGATCTGCGCCTGGATCGTGACGTCGAGGGCCGTCGTCGGCTCGTCCGCGATCAGGAGCTTGGGCTCGCAGGCGAGCGCCATGGCGATCATCGCGCGCTGGCGCATCCCGCCCGAGAACTGGTGGGGATAGTCCTTCAGGCGCACGTCCGGGCTCGGGATGCCGACCCGGTCGAGCAGCTCGGCCGCGCGTTCCGTCGCCTGCTTCTTGTCCATGTCGAAGTGGGTCTCGAGCGCCTCTCGGATCTGTCGCCCCACGGTCAGCACCGGGTTCAGGCTCGTCATCGGGTCCTGGAAGATCATGGCGATGTCCCGGCCGCGGATCCTGCGCAGCGCGTCGTCGGAGAGCTTCAGGAGGTCGCGCCCCTCGAACATCGCGCTGCCTCCCGTGACGCGGCCGTTGCGGGCGAGGATCCCGAGCAGGGCCAGCGAGGTGACGCTCTTGCCGCACCCGGACTCCCCCACGATGCCGAGCGTCTCACCCGGCGCGATGTCGAACGTGATCCCGTTGACGGCGTGCACCGTCCCCCGGTTCGTCCGAAACTGAACCCGGAGATCCTCGACCTCGAGCAGCGGGTCTCGCCTAGCCACGATTCCTGAGCTTGGGGTCGAGCGCCTCGCGCAGGCCGTCGCCGATCAGGTTGAAGCCGAGCACCGAGAGCACGATGGCGACGCCCGGGATGATGGCGAGGTGCGGCGCGGTCTGGAGGTAGCGCACCGTGCCGGTAAGCATCGTGCCCCACTCCGGGGTCGCCGGGTCCTGCGGACCGAGGCCGAGGAAGCCGAGCCCGGCGACGTCGATGATCGCCGTCGCCATGGCGAGCGTTCCCTGCACGATCACGGGCGAGATCGCGTTCGGGAGGATGTGCGCCCCCAGGATCGACCGCCGCGGCACGCCGACGGAGCGCGCGGCGAGCACGAAGTCGTTCTCCCGCTGGGCGAGGATCGACCCGCGCAGGAGCCGGGCGAAGATCGGCACGTTCACGATTCCGATGGCGATCATGATCTGGAAGAGCCCGGGGCCGAGCATGGCCACGATCCCGATGGCGAGGAGGAGGCCTGGGATCGAGAGCATGATGTCCATGCAGCGCATGATCAGCGAGTCGACGAAGCCTCCGACGTAGCCGGCGATCGCGCCGAAGAGGAGCCCGAGCGAGAGCCCGACCGTGACCGCGACGACCCCGATCAGGAGTGAGAAGCGCGCGCCGTAGACGATGCGGGAGAACTCGTCGCGGCCGAGCTCGTCGATGCCCAGCCAGTGCTCTGTCGAGGGGCCCGGACAGCAGCCTTCGCGAATGAGAGCGAGGTTCGGCGTCCGCGGGCTGTGGGTCGCGATCAGCGGGGCGAAGATCGCCACCAGCGCGAACAAGCCGACCAGCACGAAGCCCACGATGGCGCCCGGGTTCTTCCGCAGCCGGAGCCAGGCGTCCTTCCACAGGCCGCTCGGCGCCTCGAGCTGGACTTCCCGGGATTCGAGCTCGACGACCGACATCTACGAGTACCGGATCCTCGGGTTGAGGACGGCATAGGAGATGTCCACGAGGAGGTTGACGAGCACGAAGATGACGGCGAGGAAGAGGATGCCGCCCTGGAGGACGGGGAAGTCGCGCTGCTCGATCGCGGTGACCAGGAGCGTGCCCATGCCCGGCCAGGCGAAGACGGTCTCGGTCAGGACGGCGCCCGAGAGCAGGAGCCCGACCTGGAGGCCGATGATCGTCGAGATGGGCAGCATGGCGTTTCGAAGGACGTGGCGGACGTCGACGATCCGCGGCGCGAGCCCCTTCGCGCGCGCCGTCCGAACGTAGTCCTCGTTCTGGACGTCGAGCACGGCGGCGCGCGTGATCCGTGCCACGATCGCGAGCGGGATCGAGCCGAGCGCCACCGCGGGCAGGACGAGATGCTTGCCCACGTCGACGAAGGCCTCCCAGCTCCCCGCGAGGATGGCGTCGAGGACGTAGAAGTTCGTCGGGTGGTCGACGGTGACGAGCACGGACATGCGGCCTACCGTCGGAAGCCAGCCGAGCTTCACCGCGAAGATGTACTTCAGGATGATCGCGAGGAAGAAGATCGGGATCGAGATTCCGATCAGGGACGCGACCAGACTCGCGTGGTCGAGGAAGCCCCCGTGCCGCTTCGCGGCGATGAAGCCGAGGGGGATCCCAACGGACATCGAGAAGATCATGGCTGCGAGCGCCAGCTCGACGGTGGCGGGGAAGCGCCGCTTGATCTCGTCCGTGACCGGCTGGCGCGAGTACGTGCTCGTGCCGAAGTCGAGCGTCACCGCCTTGTCGACGAAGCGCCAGTACTGCTCGTGGATCGGCCTGTCGAGCCCGTACTCCCGCTCGATCTGCGCGACCTGCTCAGCGGTTGCCCGCTCTCCGAGGAGGGCCTGCGCCGGCCCGCCCGGCAAGGCCCTGATCCAGAGGAAGACGAGGATCGAGAGCCCGATGAGAATCGGGGCGAGAAGCAGGAGCCGGCGGACGACGAAGCGAAGCATTCCCGTTCGTCGTCCGCCGGCTCTCTAGTCTTGCTCCCTACTCCTCGAAGTAGACGAGGGAGAAGGGCTCGAGCGAGACGGGGCTCGGCTGGTAGCCCCGCACGTTCGCCGTGAAGGCGAGCGCGGGCTCCGAGTGCGCGTACGGCACGCCCGGCAGGAAGTCCATGATCAGGCGGTTGGCTTCCTGGTAGAGCTGCTCCCGCGCCTCCGGCTCGGTCTCGACCTCAGCCTCGTCCAGGATGTTGAAGATGTCCTCGTTCTCGAAGCCCCAGGCCTCCTGCGGAGTCTGGAAGAAGGTCCCGATGAAGTTGTCCGGGTCGGCGTAGTCGCCGGTCCACCCGAGCAGGTACAGCGGGCACCTCCCCTCGTCCACGAGGCCGAGGTAGTCCGGGCTCCACGGGGCAGCCCGCGGCTCGATCTGGAAGCCGGCCTGGTTCAGGTGCTCGGCGAACGCCTGGAAGTTCCGCACCGGATC
>DASQWP010000120.1:0-2240 GCA_035640195.1 Gaiellaceae bacterium
GCTCGACAGAACGGAGATCTTGCATGCTGCACTGGTAGGTCGCAGGGCTCGAGTTTCGACCGCGTGCTTCTCAGCTCGGACACGGCCCGAGCTGGTCTCCGTGCGACAGGTGGGCGCCCGCAGCCGCGGACGCGACCTGGAGGGTGACGGCGGGGTTCTTCTTCGACCCTGTCGCGTGGCAAACGGCGACCTTCCCTGACGGTTCAGCCTGCTCCGGACTCTCGCTCGGCGGAGCCTCGGAGTGTGCAGGTCCGGCCGGCACCGGGTCCGGCGCGCTGGGCTCGGCCGGCAGCGGGCCGGGCGGGTTCGAGCTCACGGGCGCGGAAGCTGCGCCTGGTTCGCTTCCTTCTCCGGTCGTCGTCCCGCGCGCTCCCGCGGTGGTCGACTCCGTGGTGGGCGCGCCATCCTGCCTCGACTCGGAGCGCACGGGCCGCCGAGGCCGTTTCGCCGGGCTCGATACTGCAGCCGAACGGGGCCGGGTGGGCTTTGCGGTTGCCGGTCCCGCGGGGACGACTGCTGTCCGTGGCCAAGCCTCGGCCTGTACCGCCGGTGGGGCAGCGTGGACAGGCGGTTGGGAGCGTTCCCGCTCGAGTGCTCGCTCGACGAGCCCGAATGCGAGAAGCGGGGCGGTCGCGCCTACTCCTACTGCGATCGCGACCTTGGTCGCTCCCGCGCCGCCCGTCAGGGCGGCCTTGGCCGGGAAGGTCGACGGCCAGGGCAGGAGAGCCGAGAGGGCCGAGCGCACAGGGACGCGGCGGGCTCGCGCAACCGGCTTCGTCAGCGAGGCCGCCACCGCTCGGCGGGCGCGGAAGAGCAGCGTCTCGACGGCGGGATGGGAAGCATCGAGCGCGCCGGCGATCTCCTCGTACGAGAATCCTCGCCAGTCGCGGAGGAGAAGAGCCTTGCGCTGACGCTCCGGGAGCGCCTCGAGCGCCTCGGTCAGGCCCAGAAGCTCGTCGTTGTCGGCCTCCTTGGAGGCGACGAGCTCGAGGTCCGCGGGGGGGAGAAGCTCGACCGTTCCGCGGCGGGAGCGGTTGCGAAGGACGGTGGCGCAGACGTTGGACGCGATCTGAAACAGCCAGGGAACCGCGTCATGCGGGCAAGTCCCCGCCTTCAGGCTCCGCCACGCGTTCAGGTATGTGACCTGAAGCGCGTCCTCGGCTTCCTGGGGTGAGCCGAGCCGGCGCGCGCAGAACCGGTAGATCCGGGCGGAGTGCTCCTCGAACAGAGCCTCGGCGTCGCGCGTCGGCGCGTCCGTGGCCGCCACGCCGTTGCCGTTGCCGTGGCCGTTGCCGTTGCCGTTGCCGTTGCCGTTGGGACCATGCTCAGCCAGGCCGCTCTCGTGAGGAGGGGGCGGCGATAGCTCCAAGCCGTTCGGCGAGCGCGCTCCCAAGATCGGGCCTACGGCGACAGTCTTGCTTGGAGCGACAAGCGGGCCATCCCTCGAAAGGGTGAGTCGGGCCCGGGGTGGCTCTGGCTGCCCGGGTCCATCAGCGGACCGCGCGGCGTCACCGTCTCAACAACCATCAGACCGGTGCAGTGAGAGCCGGTCAAGATGCGCTTCCACGGCCGCGAGCGGCAGGTAAACGCCGATCTCGGTGAAGTCCGCGGCGACGGCGCGTTCGTAGGGTGCATCGCCCGCCGAATCGGTTTCGCGGATCACAAGGCCGAACGAGTCGGCGTATGTCGACCATGGCTGAGCCGGCGGCGCGCCGCCGGCTCGCAGCACCGCGTCGGTCGTGTGGGACACCTGCGTGGACACCCGGCTCCTCGCGTCGCCTAGTCTGAGAACGAAACCCCTCGGTTTGCGGGGGTTTCGTGAGGCTGCGGGGCTAGGATTCGAACCTAGACTACCTGATCCAGAGTCAGGCGTCCTACCGTTAGACGACCCCGCAACGGCCGGGCCATTGTAGCGGGCGCCCGCTCGGGCTCACGTCGCCGAGGCTGCCTTCGGGCTCCGCGGTCCGAGCAGGTACCAGGTTTCAACCTGGCCTTGCCCTTGACCTCCACGACGCCTCTCGCCTCGCACTCGAACTCGTCCCGGACGAGCTCCCACGTCGTTCGGGTGATCTGGATCTTACCGGGGAGGCCGTGCGACTCCATCCGGCTGGCCATGTTGACCGCATCGCCCCAGAGGTCGTAGAGGAAGCGGCGGCGCCCGATCACGCCGGCGACGACGGGGCCGGAGTTGATCCCGATGCGGAGCTGGAGCGCTCCGTCTCCGTCTGCGCGCGCATAGC
>DASQWP010000121.1:0-20340 GCA_035640195.1 Gaiellaceae bacterium
CAAGTCCTCCGTGGTATGACTCGCACCCATGCTCACGCTGGACGAGCTGCGTGACGAGGTGGAGAGCGGCGCGATCGACACGGTCGTCGTTGCGTTCACCGACATGCAGGGACGCCTCCTCGGCAAACGCCTGCATGCGGAGTTCTTCCTGGAGGAGAACGTGGCCGAGCACGGCGTCGAGGGCTGCAACTACCTGCTCGCTCTCGAGATGGAGATGGACCCGGTGCCCGGGTACGGGATCGCAAGCTGGGAGCAGGGTTACGGCGACTTTGGTCTTCGCCCCGATTCGGCCACGCTCAGGCGAATTCCGTGGCTCGAGGGGACCGCGCTCGTCCTCTGCGACGTGGTCTGGCACGACGGAGCTCCCGTCTCGCCGTCGCCCCGCCAGGTGCTGAGACGGCAGGTGGAGCGCGCCGCCGAGCTCGGCTACAGGCCGATGTTCGGCTCCGAGCTCGAGTTTTATCTCCTGAGGGAGACCTACGCGGAGGCGCACGCGAAGCACTACCGGAACTTGACGCCTTCCGTGCCCTACATTCTCGACTACCACATACTCGCCTCGACTTACGACGAGCCCCTCATGCGGCAGATCCGAAACGGGATGCAGGCGGCGGGGATCCGCGTGGAGACCTCCAAGGGCGAGGCCTGGCCCGGCCAGCAGGAGATCAACTTCCGCTACGCGGACGCGCTCTCGATGGCCGACAACCACGTCGTCTACAAGAACGGCGCCAAGGAGATCGCGCACCTGAACGGCTGCTCGATCACTTTCATGGCCAAGCCGGACCACGCCTGGATCGGGAACTCGTGCCACGTCCACTCGAGCCTCTGGCGCGACGGGGAGAACGCGTTCGCCGACGAATCCGACGTCTTCAAGCAGTACCTCGCAGGGCAGATCGCCTGCCTCAAGGAGCTCGCGGTCTTCACGGCGCCTACGATCAACTCGTACAAGCGCTTCGCGGCTGGAAGCTGGGCGCCGACGACGCTCGCCTGGGGGCACGACAACCGGACCTGCGGCTTCCGCATCGTCGGACACGGGCAAGGCCTGCGGGCGGAGACGCGCATTCCCGGCGGCGACGTCAACCCGTACCTCGCCTTCGCGGCCCTGCTCGCCGGCGGCCTCCACGGGATCGAGAACGAGCTCGAGCTGCCGCCGGCCCTCGAAGGCAACGCGTACGCGTCGGACGCCGAGCGCTTCCCCCACTCGCTGCGGGAGGCGATCGACGCGCTCGAGAGCGGGACGATGGCCAGAGCTGCGCTCGGAGACGACGTCGTCGACCACTACCTCAACTACGCGCGCACCGAGCAGCGCCTCTTCGACGAGGTCGTCACCTGCTACGAGCGCGAGCGGATGTTCGAGCGTGGGTAGACCTCTCATCGGGATCACGTCGTACGCCGAAGAGGCCCGCTGGGGTGTCTGGAACGTCCCGGCGGCGCTGACTCCCTTGGCCTACGTCCAGGCGGTGGAGCGGGCGGGCGGGCGCCCCCTGCTCGTGCCGCCCAGCACCGACGGGATCGACGAGACGCTCGGCGCCCTGGACGGCCTCCTCTTCTCCGGCGGCTCCGACCTCGACCCCGGTCTCTACGGAGCCGATGCCCACCCGGAGACGAACGGGATCCGGCTCGAGCGCGACCGGGCCGAGCTGGCGCTCCTCGAGGCCGCGCTCGCCCGCGACATGCCCGTGCTTGCGGTCTGCCGGGGCAGCCAGGTCTTGAATGTCGCCCGTGGTGGCGACTTGGTCCAGCACCTCCCCGAGCTCGTGGGCGACGAGAAGCACAAGCACACGCCCGGCGTCTTCGCCGACCACGACGTCGACCTGAAGGAGGGCACGCGGCTCCAACGGCTCCTCGGCGACCGCGCCCCGGTGAAAAGCCATCACCATCAGGGATTCGGCGCGATCGGCCAGGGCTTGGTCGAGTCGGCCTGGGCCGAGGACGGCACGGTCGAGGCGCTGGAGGACCCTTCTCGGCGCTTCGCGCTCGGAGTCCTCTGGCACCCGGAAGCCGGTGAGGACGCCGCGCTCTTCGAGGCGCTCGTGGAGGAGGCTGCACGGTACCGGGAAAAGCGCCGATGATCGCCGTGCTCAATCCCGCCACGGAGGAGACGATCGCCGAGCTCCCGGAGGCGAGCGCCGAGGATGCCGACGCGGCCGTCGCGCGTGCGAAGGAGGCGTTCCCGGCCTGGCAAGCCGTGGCCCCGTCCGACCGCGCCAGGCTCTTGCGCCGGCTGGCCGCCCTCGTGGAGGAGCGTGGCGAGGAGCTCGCCCGCATCGAGTCGGAGAACGTCGGCAAGCCGATCTCCGGCGCCCGCGCCGAGGTCGGCATGGTGGCCGAGGTCTTCCACTTCTACGCGGGCGCGGTCGACAAGCACCACGGCGAGACCGTTCCGGTCGCGGGCGGCGTCGACATGACCTTCCGCGAGCCGCTCGGGGTCGTGGGGCTCATCGTGCCGTGGAACTTCCCGCTCAACATCGCGAGCTGGAAGCTCGGCCCCTCGCTCGCTTGCGGCAACTCGGTCGTCTTGAAGCCGGCTGAGCTGACGCCGCTTTCCGCTCTCCGGCTCGGAGAGCTCTGCCTCGAGGCCGGGATCCCCGAGGGCGTCGTCAACATCCTCGCCGGGAAGGGCTCGATCGTCGGACGGCGCCTCGTGGAGCATCCCGATGTGGCGAAGATCGGCTTCACAGGCTCGACGGAGGTCGGCCGCAGCGTCATGGAGGGCGCCGCCGGGACGATCAAGCGCGTCACCCTGGAGCTCGGGGGCAAGTCGGCGAACGTGATCTTCGCGGACGCCGACCTGGAGAAGGCGGCCGCCGCCGCGCCCTACGCGGTCTTCGACAACGCCGGTCAGGACTGCTGCGCCAGGAGCAGGATCCTCGTCGAGAGCTCGGCGTACGACCGCTTCCTCGAGCTCCTGATCGAAGCGACGGCCGGCGTCGAGGTCGGAGACCCCGCCGACCCGAGGACCGAGATGGGGCCGCTGATCTCCGAAGAGCACCGCCGCAAGGTGGCGTCGTTCGTCGACGGGGACGTCGCCTTCAGCGGCGCGGTCCCCGAAGGCGGGAGGGGCTTCTGGTTCCCGTGCACGCTCGTCGAGGCCTCCAATGACGACCGTGTAGCCCGCGAGGAGGTCTTCGGGCCGGTCGCCGCAGTGATTCCGTTCGCGGACGAGGGCGAGGCCGTCCGGCTCGCCAACGAGACGCCCTACGGACTCTCCGGCTCGATCTGGACGCGCGACGGCGCCCGCGCGCTGCGCGTCGCCCGCGCAGTCGAAGCCGGTGTCCTCTCCGTCAACTCGAACAGCTCCGTGCGCGTGGCGACTCCGTTCGGCGGTTTCAAGCAGTCCGGCTTCGGCCGCGAGCTCGGCATGCAGGCGCTCGAGGGCTACTCCGAGACGAAGAACGTTTACTTCTCCCTCGAATAGGCGCGTTACTCTGTCGGGCGTGAGGCGCATCGCCCTGCTTCTCGCTCTCACGACGACGATCCCGCTCGCGGGGGCGTGCGGGGCCGCCGAGTCCTCGGACGAGGATCGGGTGACGCCGGGGCCTCCGGCCTTCACTGCCCAGCAGGTGATCCGGGAGTTCAGACAGGCGCCCGGGCAGCCGCGGCTCAGGATCGCCGGCGGCACGGGTGCCGCCTGGGAGCAGCTGGGCTTCGGCCTCAACCCCCCGGCCAGGCTTCAGAACCGCTACGGCACGTTCAACGTGTACGTCGTCGAGCCGGGCAACGACCAGGCGGTCACCTCGCTGCTGAGCAACAAGGAGACGAAGGAGCCTCTCGAGGCCGACGCCGACGGCATCTACTGGGAGCTCGACACGCTCGCGGGCTCCTACGTCGGCTACAAGCGCTACGGAGCCAACGTCGTCGTCGCGTGGTGGAGCGAGAAAACCAGGCCCGTCGCCGACGCCCGCTTCACGCGCGTCGACGCGCTCATGAGCGGCCTGGAAACGGGCTAGGATCCCAGGCCCGCATGGGCCGGCTCGAGAACAAGGTCGCGGTCATCACCGGCGCCGCCGGAGGGATCGGACGCGAGGCGGCGCTCCTCTTCTCCGAGGAGGGAGCGCAGATCTGCATCGCCGACGTCGCTGAGGAGGCGGGCGAGCAGACGGCCTCCGAGTGCGGCGACGCGTTCTTCCAGCGCGTCGACGTCACGAGCGCCGAGAGCGTGGAGGCGATGTACGAGGCGGCGGCGGAACGCTACGGCGGCATCGACGTCCTCTACAACAACGCCGGGATCATGCCGCCCGACGACGCTTCCATCCTGGAGACGGAACCCGACGCCTGGCAGCGCGTGCAGGACGTGAACACCAAGGGCGTCTATCTCTGCTGCAAGTACGGCATCCCCCACCTGCTCGAGCGCGGCGGCGGCTCCGTCGTGAACGTGGCCTCGTTCGTCGCGCTGGCGGGCGCGGCGACCTCGCAGATCTCCTACACAGCATCCAAGGGCGCCGTCCTTTCCATGAGCCGGGAGCTGGCGGTTGAGTTCGCGCGCCGAGGCGTCCGGGTGAACGCGCTCTGCCCGGGACCGGTGGAGACGCCACTCCTCATGCGCCTCTTCGAGGAGGCCCCGGGAGCGCTCGACCGGCGGCTCGTCCACCTCCCCATGGGTCGGTTGGCGGAGGCGCGGGAGATCGCCTACGGCGCCCTGTTCCTGGCGAGCGACGAGTCCTCGTACGTGAACGGCGCCACGTTCCTCGTCGACGGCGGGCTCACGGCCGCCTACGTGACGGCGGAGTAGGCTCCGCTTCCGATGAGGGGCCGCGCGCTCGTCCTCGTCCTCGTCCTGGCCACGGCCCTCGCGTCAGGCTGCGGCGAGGCGCCCCGCCCCGACGCAGGGCAGGAAGCGGACCCGACTCTCCGTGCTCTCCCCGAGGGCGGCGCCGAGATCGCTGCCAGCCGCGTCGATCCGCTGTTCGCCGAGGCCGCCGAGGAGATTACCGATGGCCGCTTCGACTTCGAGGTGCGCTGCTGGACGACCGGCGACTGGAACGACATCCTCGCCTTCTGGGGTCCCGAGCTCGCCGGCACGGAGGACGCCGTGGTGGCCGCCTTCGTCGCAGGGCTGAGCGACGTCCAGCTCTCGCCCGAGGTTTGCGGCGCGCTGACTCGCTTCGCCTACGGGCCGCCGGCCCTGCGGCGCGCTCGGCCCAGTTCCGAGACGGCCCTCGCGGTCGTCGTCTTCGCCCACGAGATCGGCCACACGGTGATCGGCTCGAACGAGGCTGCGACGGAGTGCTGGGCCGTGCAACGGGCGAAGACGGTGGCGGGGGTGCTCGGCGCGACCGAGGCGACGGCCGCGGCGGTCGGCCGGGTCTACCTGCGCGAGCACTATCCGAAGCTACCGCCCGGCTACCAGTCTGACGAGTGCCGTGACGACGGCGCCCTCGATCTCGATCCCGAGAGCTCGGTCTGGCCCTAGCCAGGGCGGGACGCGAGGGGTCGAGGATGAACAGACGCTCACGCGAGACGATGCTCGAAGACCTGCTCGAGAGCGGGCCGGTTGGCGGCTCCAAGCGCCGTCTCCACCCTGACGAGCGCCCGGCGACCGTCGAGCTCGAGCGTGCCGATCTGGTTCTCGAAGGAGGGGCCGCGCAGGAGCCGCCAGCGGATGTTCGGGTCCTCGACCCGGGCGGCCGAGGCGAGCGCCCGTCCTATCTGCTCGCCCATCCTCGAGCCCGTGAAGCGAACCAACCGTCGCTCCTTCCGATCGAGAGGGTTGCGCAGCGCCGAGCAGACGACCTGGTAGACGCGGCTGTCGACCCCCGAGGACCGGCGAAACGCCACCTGGGCGAGGTAGGCGTGGTGAACGTCCCCCGAGAGGGCCACGATCGAGGCGGGCGGCGCGCCATGCTCGCCTGCGCCGACGGCTCGAAGGAGATCGGCCATGCGCGCGAAGGAGTCGTGGAACGAAGCCCAGTGGTCGAGGTCGGCCGCCTCGCGTAGCCGCTCGGCCAGCCCCGCGAACGCCTTGCCCCAGATGCCGTCGTTGACCGCCTCGTTCCAGGCCTGGAAGTGGTGCGCGCCGGGAGAGAGGAGGAATGGGTCGGACATGCCCAGGAGGAGGTGGTCGAAGTCCCCGGCGGTGCGATCGACGATCCACTGCCATTCCTGGTCGTCCACCATCGCGCGCCTCCCCTTCTCGAGGACGCGCCCGGCCCGGCAGTCGATGCCGAGAAGTCGCGTCCGACCGAGGTCGCGGCTGAAGCTCCAGCGCGTCCCCTTGGCCTCGCGGTCGGACCGCGCTGCGAACTCGCGGAGAAGGGGCCCGCCGTCCTCGGCCTGACGCACCTGCGCGAGGAGCTTGTCCGAGGCGAGGTCGGTCGGCGACAGGTTCCCGAGGTGCTGGTAGAGCCAGTAGGACATGAAGGCTCCGACGATCCGCTCGCCCCACCACGGCTTCGCGCGCATGCGCTCGACCCAGGACCGGGAGACGTTCCAGTCGTCGTGGACGTCGTGGTCGTCGAAGAGCATCGCGCTCGCGACCGTGGAGAAGAGCCAGCGCACGATCGGCTCTTGCCAGGACTCGCGGTAGAGGCGCGTGTACTCCTCGAAGTCGGCGATCTCCTCGCACGGCGGGTCGCTCGTGTCGCGGCGCGAGCGGATGAACGCAAGAGCCTCAGGGGAGACTTCGTCGGCGTAGACCTGGTCGCCGAGGAGAAGGAGGAGGTGCGGCCACTGTTCCGGCTCCGCCTCGAGCATCCGGAGGGCATAGGTGCGGAGCGCATCGACGCCTCGGCCTCGCTCGTCCTCGTCGCTCGAGAGCGTGTAGGGCGGCTCGTGCGGAAGCGAGACGCGGCAGGAGCCGAACACGATCTTCATCTCACTCTCAGGATCGATCGTGCGGATGAGGCTCGCCGGCAGCTCGGAGCCTGGTTCCGGCCAGGCCCGCCGGCCGTCGAGGCTCACCTCGTACGCGTACACGCTCCCCGGCTCGAGCCCCTCCACGGCGACGATGGCGAAGTGGTGCCCCTCGACGTGGAAGGTACGCGATCGATGTCCGAGCACCTCCACCTCGCAGGAAGCATCGGTCTCCACCCACACCGTCGCGTCAGTCGGGCCGACGTGGCGGAGCAGCGGGCCCAGGACGAGATGCGCCACCCGCCGAGCTTATCCCGGCACCGCCTGCGGCCATGCAGAATCGTCCCCAGGGCCGGGCCGGCTTCTGACAGAGTGCGTCCATGGCCGAGGACTACTTCGGCGAGCGCGTGGCCGCGCGCTTCGACGAGAGATACGCCTACCAGGCCGACCCGGCCGTCGTCGACCCCATGGTCGCCGTCCTGGCCGATCTCGCCGGCGACGGAGCCGCGCTCGAGCTCGGCATCGGCACGGGCCGGATCGCACTGCCGCTCGCGCAGCGTGGCGTACGGGTGCACGGGATCGATCTGTCGGAGGCGATGGTCGCGCGGCTTCGTGCGAAGCCCGGCGCGGAGCAGATCGGCGCGACGATCGGCGACTTCGCCACCACGACCGTCGAGGCCACGTTCTCGGTCGCCTACCTCGTGGCCAACACGATCATGAACCTGACGACGCAGGATGAGCAAGTCGCCTGCTTCCAGAACGTCGCCCGGCATCTCGAGCCGGACGGCTGCTTCGTCATCGAGGTGCTCGTACCGGGGCTGCAGCGACTTCCGCCGGGCGAGACGTTCCAGCCCTTCGACGTGAGCCCGACGCACCTCGGGTTCGACGAGTACGACGTGGCCCGACAGGGCCTGGTCTCGCATCACTACTGGATCGACGATGGCACGGTGGAGGTCATTTCGATGCCGTTTCGCTACGTATGGCCCTCGGAGCTCGACCTGATGGCCCGGCTCACCGGGATGAGGCTACGCGAGCGCTGGAGCGACTGGAACCGGGAGCCGTTCACGAGCGACAGCACCAAGCACGTCTCGGTCTGGGAGAAGACGCCCGCATCTTCCCTCGCCTTCTAGGCCTCGGGGATCGCGGGCATGTCCATGTAGATGAACGACCACTGGTGCCCGTCGAGGTCGCGGAAACCGCGCATGTACATGAACCCCTGATCCTCCGGCTCGCCCAGGGCTTGGGCGCCGGCCGCCAGGGCCTTGTCGGCCAGGTCGTCGACCTGCTCCCTGCTCTCGGCGGACAGGCCCACGATCACCTCCCTGCTCCTCGAGGTGTCCGCAATGTCCTGGGGCGTGATGAAGCCCTTGAAGAAGGGCTCCACGACCAGCATCACGGAGGAATCGTCGCTGACGATCATGCGGGTCGCGTTCTCGTCCGTGAACTGCTGGTCGAACGAAAAACCGAGCTTGCCGAAGAACTCGGTCGCCTTGCTCAGATCCTTCACGGGCAGGTTGACGAACGTCTGCATGGCCATCGAGAGCTCCTTCTCTTTGGGACTGTCTCTCTCGTAGGGACCGTCGGGCGCGGAAAAACTCATCGCCTGCCGGGAAGCCCGAGCAATGGAAAAAGCCCCGTTACCGGGGCTTTCTCCGTAGCAGGCCTGTAAGCCGGATTCTGTCTTGGGCGACCATCCATCTTGGCCGCCGGTTTCCCGGTGGCTCGAGCAGCGCACCCGGCTCCTCGGCGGGCCGCCTGGTAGCGGAGCCTGTTCGCCTTGCACCGGACGGGGTTTGGCGAGCCGCCGTGTCACCACGGCGCTGGTGGGCTCTTACCCCACCCTTTCACCCTTACCGCCGACGTCTCCGGAGAGATTCACGTTCGTCGGTGGCGGTCTCCTTTCTGTGCCACTTTCCGTCGGCTTTCGCCGCCTGGGGTTTCCCCAGCGTCCTGCCCTGCGGTGTCCGGACTTTCCTCGGACCGCTTGCGCGGCCCGCGGTCACCCGGCCTGCATGCCCAATTGTAGCGGCGCCTCCTTCGTCCCCTCGAGCCCCGAGCCGCACTCGGGGCACGCGATCCGTCCGCCCTGGTGGAGAACGAACTCGCCGCACGTGGGGCACTCGAGGCTCGCGCCGCGCATGAGCGCCTGGAGCTCCTGGTCGAGCGTGCGGTTGAGCGCCACGAGCCCCATCAGACCTCCCGGAACACCCCGATCACCTTGCCGAGGATCTGGACGTGGTCCGGATAGAGCGGCTCCATGCTCGTGTTCTCCGGCTGGAGACGGATGCGGCGGTCCTCCCGGAAGAAGCGCTTGACCGTCGCCTCGTCGGCCGTCTCGTCCTCGCCCGCGAGGGCCACGACGATGTCGCCGTTCCGAGCCGTCT
Organism: Gaiellaceae bacterium; assembly: GCA_035640195.1. GTDB lineage: Bacteria > Actinomycetota > Thermoleophilia > Gaiellales > Gaiellaceae > DASQWP01. Next base: position 9,174 of record DASQWP010000121.1, read on the forward strand.
GCTGGCGGTGAACGACGACGTAGTCGCCGGCCAGGATCCCCGCCTCCCTCATGCTCTCGCCCTTGACCCGCAGGAGGAACTCCTCGCCGCCCCGCGAGAGCGGCTCGGGCACGGCGAGATGCCCCTCGACGTTCTCCTCCGCGAGCAGCGGCCCGCCCGCCGCGATCTCGCCGACGAGCGGCAGGACGCGGACGTCCCCCACCTCGTGCGCGGCCCCCGCGGAGGCGGCGGCTTCGCGGCCGCGCTTGACGAGCTCGAGCGCCCGCGGCTTCGTCGGGTCGCGCCTCAGGTATCCGGCGCGCTCGAGGTTGGCCAGGTGCGCGTGTACGGTCGAGGGCGACGCCAGGCCGACGGCCTCCCCGATCTCGCGGACGGTCGGTGGGTAGCCGTGTCGATCGGCGTAGCGGACGACGAAGTCGTAGATCTCGCGCTGTCGCTCCGTGAGCATGTGGCTCCCTCGCTGGTCGAACATCTGTTCGCCACAAGGTAGCGGGGGCGCCGGACGGAGTCAACCAGGGTGCAGTCGCTACAATGCCTTCCCACGCGCTGGTGGCGGAATTGGTAGACGCGCAAGGTTGAGGGCCTTGTGCCCCGAACGGGGCGTGGAGGTTCAAGTCCTCTCCAGCGCATACGAGGGCGCCCGCAGGCGCCCTTCGTCGTTCAGGCGCGTGGAAGGATCTCGCGCGCGTAGAAGTCGAAGAAACCGTCCTGATCCGGCCCGATCTGGTGCACCCAGACGTGGTCGAACCCGGCCTCTTCGTACTTGCGGATTCCTTCGAGGTGGCGCTCGGGATCCGGGCCGCACGGGACCGTCTCGGCGAGCTTCTCCTTGGTGACCATCCGAGCCGCGTCCTCGAAGTGAGCCGGCCGCGCGAGCTCGCGCGTGAGCTCGCCCTCGATTCCCACGTTCGGCCAGAGCCGGTGCGCAGTCTCGAGCGCCTCGTCCTCGTCTTCGCCGAAGCAGACGTGGATCATGCCGTAGCACGGCTTCCCTTCTCCGCCCGCGTTCCGGAACGCCTCCACGATCTCCGCGTCCGGCGCCGTGTTGACGAGGGCGTCTCCGACCCGTCCGGCGAGCTCCGCCGCGTTCGGCTGCGCCGCCGCGACGGCGACGGCCGGCGGCTCCTCCGGAAGCGTGTAGAGGCGCGCGTGGTCGACCGTGTAGTGCCGGCCGCGGTGCGTCTGCTCGCCGCCCTTCCAGAGGAGGCGCATGAGCTCGATGGACTCCTCCAGCATCTCCAGCCGCTCGTCGGGGGCCGGCCAGCGGTCGCCGAGCACGTGCTCGTTCAGGTTCTCGCCGGTCCCGACGCCGAGGAAGAAGCGCCCGGGCATGAGCTCCGCGCAGGTCGCGGCCGCCTGGGCGACGATCGCCGGGTGGATCCGCATGGTCGGGCACGTGACTCCGGTGCCGAGCCTGAGCCGCTCGGTCGCCTGGGCGATACCGCCGATCACGCTCCAGACGAACGGGCTCTCGCCCTGCGCGTCGATCCAGGGATGGAAGTGGTCCGAGATCGAGGCGAACTCGAAGCCGCTCTCCTCGGCCCGTCGGGCCAGGCGGACCAGCTCGCTCCCCGGCCAGTCCTCGCTGGCGAGCGCATACCCGATCGCAGGCATCGCCGCTCGATACCGCGGTCGCGCCCGCGGTAAACGCGGCTCGACCCTAGGAGCGCTCCGCGAGCGCTTGATTCAGAGCCCGCAGCGTGTCCGGACCGGCGATGCCGTCGTCCGGGAGACCCGCCTCCCGCTGGAAGCGGCGAAGGGCCTCGGCGGTCTGCGACCCGAAGACGCCGTCCGGCTGGCCCGCCCGGTAGCCGAGGTCGTTGAGCGCGCGCTGGAGCGCGCGCACGCGGCGGCCGCGGTCGTTGAGCTCGAGCTGTCCGCGCTCCTGGAGCGCGGGCGGCTGCTCGACGGTCGGCGCCTCCGCCTGCGTCGTCGGCGGGGATTGCTCCGGCTCGGTCGCCTCGCCGCCTTCCTCGCCGCCGAGGGCGGTCGCAGTGATCACCACGATGATGACGACGATCGAGACCGTGAGGATGGCGGCGGTGATAACTCGGTCTCGATTCCAGGCGGCGACCGGCCTTCGCTGCCAGGTCCCCCGTTTCTGCCCCTGCCTCGGGAGGTGCTCCTCGGTCGGTGCCTCGAGCCACTGCTCGTCGCCGAGCCAGTCCTCCTCGCCGCGCCCTCGCCGGTCTTCCGGGTCCATCGGGGCCAACGGTACCGCCGGCGGTGGGCCGCGTCGAGTCGAGATCGGCGGCGGCGGCGCGCGGCCTGGGTAATGTTCGCCGCGCTGTGGAGCCTCTCGCCGAACACGCGCTCGATGCTGCCGTAGGCGCCGGAGCGGCCTATGCGGACGCCCGTGTCGTCGTCCGGCGCGCCCAGAACGTCTCCACGAAGAACGGCGAGGTCGACTCCGTCTCCGACGCCGAGACCGAGGGTATCGGCGTCCGCGTGCTCGTAGGCGGCGCGTGGGGCTTCGCCGGCGATCCACGCCTCTCCGAGGAGGGAGCCCGCGACGCGGCCCTGCGAGCGGTGTCCTTCGCGCGCGCGAGCTCGGCCGGGGCTCGGCGACGCGTCGAGCTCGCGCCGCTCGCGGCCGAGACCGGCGAGTTCCGCGTGCCGGCCGAGCAGGATCCGATCGAGGTCCCGCTCGAGCGCAAGATCGAGCTCTGCCTGCGCGCCGAGGAGGGCATGCGCCGCCCCGAGGTCAAGATCACGGAGGCAAGCGTGCGCGCCCTGCGCGAGCTCCGAGTCTTCGCCTCCTCGGAGGGAGCGCGCACCCGGCAGGAGCTCGTCGAGTGCGGCGGCGGCATCGACGCGCTCGCGGTCGGGGACGACGGGCGCGTGCAGGCTCGGAGCTATCCGAGCGCGCACGGCGGCTCGAGCGGACAGGCCGGCTGGGAGTACGTCGAGGGCCTCGGCCTCGAGCGGGAGGCGCCGAGGATCGGGGAGGAGGCCGCGGCGCTCCTGACCGCCGACGCGTGCCCGGCTGCCGTGACGACGGTCGTGATCGACGCCGAGCAGATGGAGCTCCAGGTGCACGAGTCGGTCGGCCATCCGACCGAGCTCGACCGCGTCTACGGGACGGAGGCGGCCTACGCGGGGACGAGCTTCCTCAGACCGGACGACGTCGGCAGCCTCCGCTACGGCTCCGAGCACATGAACATCACGGCCGACCCCACGACTCCGCTCGGGCTCGGCACGTTCGCCTACGACGACGAGGGGGTGCCCGCGCAGCGCAGGCCGGTCGTCGAGGCCGGCGTCCTCAGCGGCTTCCTCTCCTCGCGCCAGACTGCGGCGCTCCTCGGGCAAGGCGGAGGCGGCTCGATGCGGGCGGACAGCTGGGGCCGCATGCCGCTCGTGCGCATGACGAACCTCCACCTCGAGCCCGGTGAGGGCTCCTTCGAGGACCTCCTCGCGGACGTGGACGACGGCCTCTACCTCTGCACGAACAAGAGCTGGTCGATCGACGACAAGCGGCTCAACTTCCAGTTCGGGACGCAGATCGCCTGGGAGATCAAGCGCGGGAAGCTCGGCCGCATGCTCCGGGACGCGACCTACATGGGCGTGACCCCGCAGTTCTGGGCCGGCCTCGACGCCGTCGCCGGCAAGGAGGAATGGCGACTCTTCGGGCTCACGAACTGCGGCAAGGGACAGCCTGGCCAGCACGCGCACGTCTCGCACGGCACGTCCCCCGCGCGCTTCCGCGACGTGCAGGTGGGCGTCCGACAGTGAAGGGCCGGGCGCTCGACCTCGCCGAGCGTGCCTGGCGGGCCGCGGAGGGCGACGAGGCCGACGCGCTCGCGCACCTGGAGGAGTCCGGCTTCGCCCGGTTCGCCGACTCGGAGGTGCACCAGCCGACGCTCGTCCGGGACGAGACCGTGACGGTGCGGGTCGTCCGCGACGGAAGGGTCGGCTGCGCGGTCACGAACCGGACGGACGAGGCCGCGCTCCGCGAGGTCGCCCGTCGAGCCGCCGAGGCGGCCGACCGCTCTCCCGCCGATCCGGGCTTCGCCGGCCTGCAGGAGGCCGCCGACCTTTCCGCCGTGGAGGGGTACGACGAGGCCACCGCGGCCCTCGCCCCCGAGGAGCAGGCCGAGGCGGCTGCAGCCGCGATCGCAGGGGCGCCCGGATTCGGGCTCTACGGGTACTACACGAGCGGCGTCACCGAGCTGGCAGTCGCCTCCAGCAAGGGGCACGCCGTCTCGCAGCAGATGACCGACGTGAGCGTCCTCGCCCTGGCCGCGACGGACGGGGCGTCGGGGTACGCGGAGGCGACCTCCTGGAGGGCGGGCGAGCTCGATCCGGCCGCGGTCGCACGCGAGGCGGCGGAAACGGCGGAGCGGACCCGTGGAGCCGGGACGCTCGAGCCGGGAACCTACCGCGCCGTCCTCGAGCCCTATGCGCTGTCCGAGCTCCTCTTCTACTTCGGCTTCACCTCGCTGAACGCGCTCGCCTTCCTCGAGGGGCGAAGCTATCTCTCCGGCCGCCTGGGCGAGCCGCTCTTCCACCCCAGCTTCAGCGTCTCGGACGACGCCCTCGACCCAGCCGGGCTCCCGAAGGCGTTCGACCTGGAGGGAGTCCCCAAGCAGCGCGTCGCGCTGGTCGAGGAGGGCGTTGCCCGCGACGTCGTCTGGGATCGGCGCACGGCCAAGCGGGCCGGCGACGGCCGCTCGTCGACGGGGCACGGCCTCTCGGCGCCGGCGCAAGGTTTCGGGCCGATCCCGTTCAACCTCTCGGTGGCGAGCGGCGACGCGACCGTGGACGAGCTCGCCGGGCGCGTCGGGGACGGGATCTACGTCACGCGGCTCCACTATCTCAGCGTCGTCGACCCGCGCGAGGGGATCATCACCGGCATGACGCGAGACGGGACCTTCCGCATCGAGGGCGGCAAGGTGACGAAGCCGCTCGTCAACCTGCGCTTCACGACGTCCTTCCCGGACCTGGCTGACAGGCTGCTCGGCCTCGGCCGCGAGGCGGTGCTGGTCAACCGCAGCGACTTCTACGACCAGCGCTACCCCTACGGGACGCTCGTGCCCGCGCTGGCGACGGAGGCGTTCACGATCGTGGGCTCAGGCTCCGGCCCGGGGCTCTAGGTCGCGGCCCCCCTGTCGGCGTGCGAGGATCGGCGCCGCGGGTAGCAATCCGGGCTCCAGGCGTGCTGAAAATACCCGGAGCGCGCGAGCTTCGGCTCGCCGGCTAGAGCTGGTAGAAGAGCGCGATCGTGTTCGCGCCGAAGATCAGTGCGACGACGATCGTGAGCCGCGTCAGGTTGCGCTCGACGATGTGCTGCCCTCCCTGCGAGGCCGGCGTGAAGCCGAGGCCGCCGAAGCCGGTTTCGCGGCCGGAGTGCATGAGCACGAGCCCGATGAGGACGGCCGAAAGCAGAACCTGGATCACCGCGAGGACCTGGAGCACGGCTTCAGGCTAGCAGCCGGCCGCCGCGTCCCTGATGGCGTGGACGAGCTCCTCCGCGATCCGATCCTTCGTCACGTAGCCGGAGGCCCCGGCCTCCCCGGCCCGAAGGACGTCCGCGTCGGCGGCCGATCCGGTCACCATGAGGACGCAGACCTCGGGGAGCTCTGCGCGGATGCGCTCGGTCGCCTCGAAACCGTCGAGCACCGGCATGGAGATGTCCATGAGGACGACCTGCGGGCGCAGCTCGCCGGCCAGTCGCAGGGCTTCCTCACCGTCCCCGACACTCCCGACGACCTCGATCCCCGCCTCACCGGTGAGAACCGCCTCGAGCGCGGCAGCGAAGAGACCGCTGTCGTCTGCGATCAGCACGGTCACCGGCGAATCGCCCTGCTTCGCGGCCGTGGAGGATCCGGCACCGGTCTCGCTCACGGAACACGACCGATCTCGAGCCCGCGCGCCGAGCCCACGTGCTCCACCTGAAGCGTCGTGTGGTCGATGCGGAAGCGCTCGCGGAGCATCCTCTCGAGCTCGAGTCGGATGCGGTGGCAGTCCGCGCTGGGGTCGACGAGTACGTGCGCCGACAGCGCCGGGAACCCGTCGGTGACCGTCCAGACGTGGAGGTCGTGCGCCTCGGCGACGCCGGGATGCCCGGCGATCGCCCGTCCGACGTCGTCGGGGGGCGCTGAGGAAGGCGCGCCCTCGAGGAAGATGCGCCCTGACTCGCGCAGGAGTGTCCAGCTCGCCGCGAGCATGAGCGCCGCGACGAACAGCGAGGCGATCGGGTCGAACCGGTCCCAGCCCGTGAGGAGGATGAGCCCCGCGGCCGCGCCCGTCCCGAGGAAGGCCGCGAGGTCCGTGACGATGTGGAGGTAGGCCCCGCGGACGTTGAGGCTCTTCCGCTCCGCGCGAGAGAGGAGCGCCATGACTCCGAGGTTGACCGCGATCCCGACGACGGCGACCACGCCGACCGGCCCGGCGTCGACCTCGAGAGGATCGGCCAGCCGCCGGGCGGCCTCGTAGACGATCCAGAGCCCGAGCAGGGCGAGCGTGAGGCCGTTCGCCTGGGCGGCCAGGATCTCGGCGCGGCCGAAGCCGAACGTCCAGCGCCCCTTCGCCGGGCGTACCGCGACGGTGGCGGCGAGGAGCGCGAGGGCGAGCGCGGCGGCGTCCGTGAGCATGTGCGCTGCGTCGGCGAGGAGCGCGAGCGAGCTCGCCACGATCCCGACGGCGATCTCGGCGGCCATGAAGGCGAGCAGGAGCGCGAGCGAGAAGCCGAGCAGCCGCCGGTCGGCGGCCGCGCTCAGCCGGGCTTCACCGTGGTGGTGCATGGAGGCTCATTGTGCCGCGGCCGTCCGTAGGACGGCCTCGATCCGCTCGGCTTGCCGCCGGACGTCGTGCTCCTCGGCGACACGCCGGGCAGCCGCGCTCGGACGGGGCAGGGCCGCGGCGACCCGAAGCCCCTCGGCGATCGAGTCGACGCTCTCGGGGTCGACGAGCGTGCCCACCTGGGGGGTCACGAACTCCGGCGGACCGCCCACGCGCGTCGCGACCACCGGACGCTCGCTCGCGAGCCCCTCGAGGAGCGCCTGCCCGAACGGCTCGACGAGGCTCGGCTGGCAGAGGACGTCGCAGGCGCCGATCCAGTCCTCCACCTGCTCGTGGGGAATCCGTCCGACGGTGCGGACGCCGGGCTTCCCCTCGAGCTGCGCACGGAGAGGGCCGTCGCCCACGAAGGCGAGCGAGCCGCCGCCGAGGCGCTCGAAGGCAGCGGCGAGGCGGCCGACGTTCTTCCGCTCGTCGAGTGTGCCGACGCAGAGGAAGAAGGGCGGCTCGCCCTCCCAGCCGAGCCGCTCCCGGAGGCTCGCCGCGTCCCGGCCGCGGAAGCGCGCGAGGTTGACGCCGCAGTCCACGACCTCCACCCGGCCCTCGAGCTCGGGCAGGCGCGCGACGAGCTCGCGTCGGAGGAAGTCGGAGACCGCGATGACACGCCCGCGGCGCAGGCCGGCCCGGGTGGCGGCGCGGACGCCCGGGATAGAGCCGACGTTGCGAACGTCGCGCCCGTGCGCCGTCACGACGAGGCCCGCGCCGGCGACCCGGGCCGCCGCGGCCCCGATCAGCCCGGCGGGCGCGAGGAAGTGCGCGTAGACCACGTCCGGACGGAAGCGCCGGGCCTCGGACAGGGCGCGGGCGGCGAGCCGTGCGTGTTTGAGCGAAGAGCCGCCCCGCCGGTCGACCACTGCGTATGCGAGACCGTTCCCGCGGCGCTCGAGCTCCCGGGCGACGTCGCGCACGAAGACACCGAGATCCGGCGCCTCCGGGCCGGGGAACATCTGCGAGACGAGGAGGATTCGCATCTTCTTGACAATTGTCGGCGTGGCTCGGACGGGGGAGGCTCGCGTCCGCACGCGCCGCTACCGTCGAAGCATGGCGAAAACTGCGGCCGCAGGCGTCGACATCGCCGCCGTCGAGGCTCACCTCGCACGGTTCGTGGTGTCGTGTCCGCTCTGCAAGGCGGTCGACCAGCTCGGCGTCGGGCAGCACCGCTGCCGGATCGAGTCGGCGAACGGCGCGAAGGACGCGATTCCGGCGGTCGTGGTCGTGTGCAAGCGCTGCGGCTTCCTCATGCCGCTCGCGGCCGACCACATCGCCGCCGGGTGAGTCCCTACGCGGCCCTGCGATCCAGCCGCCGCGCCTCGCGCTCCAGGCGCTCCTCGGTCCGCGCCCGCGCGCGGATGATGTCGGAGGGGCCGAAGCGCTCGTACGCCTTGAGCGCGCGAGCCTCGGCCCAGAGGTCGTCGATCAGCTGCGTGAGCTCCGCCGCCTCGGCCGACTTGGCCGGATCGACGCCGCCGCCGAGCTCCTCCCAGAGCCGTGCGCGGCGCTCGATCGCCAGGTCGAGGTCAGCTCGAATGTTCTCGATGGTTCGCATCACCGTGTTAAACGGTGCGCGAACGGGCCTATTCCTGCTCCCGCTCAGAGCTCGAGCGTCTCGCCGTCCGCTCGCTCAGGCGCGGAGAAGGGGCGAATCGTCGAACGTCGGGGCGCCTCGCTCGGGGACGAGGCTCAGCTCCGCCCGCGAGGAGCGGGAAGCCGGCTCGGGACACGGCCGGTCGAGATCGTGAGGGTGGCCACAGTCGACGCAGACGGGGTCGGCGTGCTGTTCGCTCAGCATGCGATCCAGCGTAGAGCGGCCTTCCGAGCGGGGAGTGAGCTGAACGTGAAGGTCTGCTCACGTTGGCGGTCGTGTACCGGCCGGCTCACTCGGCAGCACCCGCTCGACGCGTCCGGCGTCGACGAAGGCCCGGCTGAAGACGAGGACGACGAAAGCGCCGAGCCAGAGAGGGATGGCCAGGAGTGCGGGGACGGCCTGTGTGTAGAGCCGGTCCGCGAACCAGCGGAGCGGCGTCCAGAGCCGCGCGTTCGTGTAGAGGAATGCGAGCACGAGCAGGCCGCCGAGGAAGGCGAAGAGCGCCCAGACCGGAATGGGGCCGGCGAAGAACGCTCGCACCGCATCGATCAGCAGGAACAGGACCAGCGCGGCCAGGCCCAGCAGGAGGAAGGCGGCAGCCAAGACTTTCCCCCGCAGGCTGAGGAAGATGGCCTTGCCGAAGCGACTGCTGGCCCGGGCCAGGTGTCTTCGGTAGAGCTCCGGCTCGTTGGTCTCCGCGGCCGCGGCCACGTCGCCGAACGCCCACCTCCGCGGCTCGAGCGGCTGACCCTTTCCCTCCACGTCGAGACGGGCGAGATTCGGAGCCGTCATCCGGTAGCCGTCCAGCGTGAGGGAGTGCACCTCCACCTCGCTGAACGCGTCGAGGTCCGTCCGCACTCTCGAGAGGCACTTCTGGACCTCCTCGTCGACCTGGAAGCGCTCGCCTCGGAAGTCGGCCGGGGGCTCGGGCCTCGGAGGGAGGATGGGTTGGCCGTCGACCCCGGTCGGTGAGAAGGCGTAGCCGGTGACGCCTTTACGGAGGTGCATGAGTCCGAAGCGCGTCTCGTCCCGAGCGAGCCGCGCGTTCATGAGCTGCTCCTCGCGGACCCGGTCGCCGTAGATCCCCATCGCCCGCCCGCCGACGGCCGGGATTCGCGTCGTCGGATCGCGGTGGTCCGGCAGGTAGCCGGAGGCGTCGCTGACGACGATCGGGTTGCAGTCGTACTCGATGAGCCCCTCAATCCCCTGGTTGTCGTGGACGCCGCCGTCGACGAGCTGCACGGTGATCGGATTCCCCTTCGGGTCCCGCAGGAGCCGGGTCACCGGAAGCGGGTGGAAGAGGGTGGGGACGCATGCCGAGGCGGCCACCGCGTAGCCGAGCTCGAAGTTCGCCAGCTCAGGCTGAAGCAGGGAGTAGCGCGTCCACCTATAGCGCTCGTTCCGATCGACCTCGCGCCGGGCGTCCTCACGTGGATCCTCCGGCGCAGCCGCCTGCCCGGGTGTTTCTCCCTCCGCGCGGTCCGGCTCCCCCATGCCGACCGCCTCGAAGCGCCAGTTGTGGCCGGTGTTCAAGGAGGTCGCGTTGATCAGGAGGATGGGAACCGGGGCGTTGCGGCGCGCGTTGCCGTCGACAGGATTGAAGCCCGGACTCTCGCCGGCCGGGGATATCAGGAGCTCCCGCATCTCGATCATGGTGTCGCGCGGCTCGTCCCAGGCGGGACGGTAGAACGTCTCGTCGTAGAGCTCGCCGAGCCTGTCACTGCGGGAGTAGTTCGTCTGCGCCATGCGGAAGTTCTTGGCGAGGTTGCTGAACGTGCGGCCGCGCAGGTTCGTCTCGACGCCGCGCCGGAAGGTCTCCGCCAGGCGCTCGACGATGTCCGCGTAGTCCTCGTCCGCGACGGCCCGGTCAGGCTTCATCTGGAGGAGGCTCCGCACCTGGATGTAGTACAGGGCGCCGACGATCGAGCCGCCGGAGACCGTCGAGATCACCTCGACGCGCCGGAGCAGGCCCATCTCGGCCATGCGGGCCAGGACTCCGACGTGAAAGAAGGCGGCGCGAAAGCCGCCGCCCGAGAGCGCCAGGCCGAGCCTCTGCCGTGGTCGCCCTCCCGCCACCGCCATCGCGCAACCCTCTCGCGAAGCCCGACACCTGTCAAACGCCCGGCTGGAAGCGCCGGAGGGCCGGGGGGCCACCGCCCGAAGACGGGATGTGCTATCGCTGTGGTGCGGTTTCGGGAGCAAACGCCCGCGTGCTGCGGACAGCGCGACGGCTCCGAGACGAAGGCGGCGCGAACGACGTGAGCAGCCAGCCGGACAAATGGATCTCGATCGAACTCGACGTCGACTCGTTGGAGTGGACGCTCAAACCGTTTCCCGGGGAGCACGTCGAGCCCTCCGAACCTCCGCCTGAGCCCGTCCAGGAGGCCGCCTCGACCTCCGCCGAGGAGGTCGCTCCCACCCCTGTCCGAGCGCCGCGGCCCCGGCCGAGGCGCACCGTTCCCAGACGGAGGGCCCTTCCGCGACGGAGGTGGCGGCGCCGGCTGGCCCCCTTTGCGGCAGTCCTTCTGCTGGCCGCCGCCATCGGAGCCGGCGTAGCCGTCGTCCTCGGGGAGGACCCCGGCTCCGACGAGGCATCCGACGCGCAGGCTCGCGGGCCGGGAGCGACCCCCGGCGCCCCGGCGGAGCCGGTCGTGGTCGCGGATCCCAGCGGCAGGGGTCACACCTGCACCGTCCTCGGCACCGATGACGACGAGGTCCTCAAGGGAACGCACATCCCCGACGTCCTCTGCGGGCTGGGCGGCGACGACGTCATTACCGGCGGGG
>DASQWP010000122.1:0-2180 GCA_035640195.1 Gaiellaceae bacterium
GGCCCGAGGCGATCGACCCTCTCCTGGAGGGTGCGGATCATCAATTGGAGAGGGAGCGTGTCGGCGTGCTCACCGAGCTCGCGCAGGGTCTCCTCGACGCGGTCGAGCCGCTCGATCACCGGCCTCGGGCCGGATTCGACCTGGTTGGAGAGCGTGCCGACCTCGCCGGAAAGGCGCTCGATCTTTTCCGCGAGCGTCTGGACTGGGCGGGCGCCCGTGGCCATCAAGGCCGAGAAGTGGGCTTTCAGCTCGGCCAGATCCTCGGCCGAAGGAGGCGACTGGAGCTCCGTTCGGTCGGCCGTCGCGACCGAGAGCGCTTCGATTTGCTCGTGCAGCCCGACGAGCCGCCGGTCCATGCGCTCGCCGATCGCCGCCAGTGGCTCTGCTGCCGAAGCGAGCGCTTCGAGGCGCGACGCGAGCTTGCTCATTCGCTCGCTCGCCAGCTTGGCGGGCCGGTTCAACTCCGAGGGGAGGGTTTCGAGCCGCCGGTCGAGATCGGCAAGCCGCTCCGAGAGCGAGCGCATCGGGCCCGTGATACGCGTCGACTCGTCGTGGAGTTGGTCTGCGAGCGACTGGGCCGACGTCGCCCCGACCCGTGCGAGGGCGTCGAAGTGCTCTGCTAAATCGGCCAGGCGCCTGTCGACCCGCGTCGCGACGGTCTCGGCCGAGTTGGCGCCCTCGGCCACCACGGTCTCTACCGAGGCCGCCAGGTCCGCGAGCCGTTCGTCGATCCGGGCGAGACCGGCCCATTCCGGGCGCTCCGCGAGATTGTCGAGGCGACGGCTCACCGATTCGAGCTGCTGCGGAATAGCGGCAGTTCCCGCTTCGCGTTCGGAGCGCCGGATCGACGCCCGGAGGTCTTCGAGAATGCTGCCGAGAGCAGCGACGTCGCTGGCTCCGGCCTGCTGCGCTTGCATGTCGGTCAAGCGGCGGCCGAGCGTCTCCAGTTCCCGCTCGACGGCTTCGAGGGCCGGCAGCCAGCGGCTCGGCTCCTGGAGCCTCCGGCCGAGCGTCGCGATGTCGTCGCGCAGCGTCGCCACCGCACCGTGAAGTGCCGCCGAGGCCGCCGGCGGCTCGGAGGTCCGAGGCTCGACCGGATCGTCGCGTTCCTTGACGCAGATCAGGGTCCGGGAGAGGGCCTCCGCGAGGTTGCCGTCACGGTCCAGCGACCGCTTCAGGCGCTCCTCGGAGCGCTCGATCCACTCGGCGGCGGAGTCCAGTGCCCGGACGGTCTGCGCCGCGTCGGAGCGTTTGATGCCGGCCGAGACCCTGTCGGCAGTGGCTATCGGGCGACCATTGCACTGGACGATGTCGTCGATCGCATGCTGGAGATCGCCCGGCGTATTTCGGTGCGACGACCCGCGGCGGCGCGCCTCCGCCTCGATCCTGGCCAACCAGTCTTCGGGGCTCATACCCGCGCGGCGCGCAGCCGACTCGACGGCCTGCCGGATTTCGCTTTCCGAACTTTTGGGGCCTGTGGGAACGTGGGGTCTCATGGGCGCTCGCGGAAGGGAACCGGCGACCGGGGTCGCACCGGCTCGAATGTCCGAGCTGCCAACGAATCATCGTGATGATCCGGAACTCCGAGCCGACGAGTGAGCTTTCGGCCAACAGGGTAAAGAAGCCGTTAAGCGGCCGCCGCGCCTCCCCCAACGGCGCGCGCAACCCTGGTTGCCCGACCATCCGGCTGGAGTCGCCGACGAGGCTCCGATGCGTGACCTTCCGCTGGAACGGTGTTACACTTCTGCGGCATAACGTTATGTCACATCCGCATTTATCCTGGGCTTGGAAAGTTGATCGGATTGGTGTAACAGTTTCACACCGACTAGAAGGTCGGAGGCAACAACCTGTCGGGCGGGGCGCCTGCGGAGCACAAATCGAACACGAGGTGGGCATTATGAGCATCGAACCGAATGAGGAGCTTTCGGAGGGCGGCCGTCGAGGCGAGCGGGCGAAGACCTTTACGATCGGAGATCTGGCGCGCGAATTCGGCGTTACCCTGCGCACGCTTCGGTTCTATGAGGATCGAGGCCTCCTGGCGCCGCGTCGCGATGGGACCGCCCGGATCTACGATGCGCGCGATCGCGCTCGCCTCGCCGTGATCCTGAAGGGAAAGCAGCTCGGCTTCACCTTGACGGAAATCCGCGCGATGGTCGCGGAGGAGCGCGGCGGTGAAATTC
>DASQWP010000123.1:0-14759 GCA_035640195.1 Gaiellaceae bacterium
CTTGAGCAGGTACCCCACGCCCTCGGCGCTCTCGGCCAGGAGCTCCATCGCATACCCGGCCTCGACGTACTGCGAGAGGACGAGCACGCCGACGTCGGGGTGTGCCTCGCGGATCTCCTGGGCGGCGCGCAGCCCCTCGTCGGTGTGCGTGGGCGGCATGCGGATGTCGACGACAACGACGTCCGGCGAGTAGCTACGGACCTTCAACATCAGGTCCTGAGCGCTGCCGGTCTGTGCGACGACGTCGAACCCGGCGTCCTCGAGGAGCCGGGCGAGCCCCTCCCGCAGGAGAACGGAATCTTCCGCGATGACTAGGCGCATGGGATTTCGGCCCTGATCTTGGTTCCACTTCCGGGCGAGCTCTCGACCTGCAGGCGGCCGTCCAGCGACTCGACCCGGTCGGCGAGGCCGCGGAGGCCGGAGCCGCGGGTAGGGTCGGCTCCGCCGACGCCGTCGTCCGCGACCTCGACGACCGCGCTCCCGTTCAACTGGGTGACGCTGACGGCGACAGCCGACGCCCGCGCGTACTTCGCGACATTCGCCAGCGCCTCCGAGATGACGTAGTAGGCCGCAGCCTCTACCGGCTCCGGGAGGCGGGAGTCCGTCAGCTCGAGATCGACGGGGAGCGGAGCGCGCGCTGCCAGGGTCTCGAGCGCAGCATCCAGGCCTCGGTCCGTGAGCACGGCGGGGTGGATTCCGCGGGCGAGCTCCCTGAGCTCTGCAAGTGCGTGCGAGAGCTCCTCGGCCGCCCCGGCGAGGAGGCGCTCCGCCTCCTCGGGGTCTGCCTTCAGTCGCGCCTGCGCGAGCCGGAGCCCCAGGGAGAGCGAGACGAGCCGCTGCTGAGCCCCGTCGTGGAGGTTGCGCTCGAGCCGTCGCCGCTCGACGTCGCCGGCCTCGACGATGCGGGCGCGCGAGCGGCGCAGCTCGTCTTCCTGGCGCTTGCGCTCGGTGACGTCCATCCCCGCGATCAGGTACCGCGGGGCTCCGGTCTCGTCGCTGAGCGGCGTGAGCGACCAGGCGAGGACCCGCTCGCCTCCGCCCGCCGAGACCCAGGCGTTCTCGTACTCGCCCTTGCAGCCGCGGCGAGACAGATCCTCGAACTCCCAGCGCACTTCCTCGCGCTCCCTGGGCGCGACGAAGACGTCCCAGAACGGCCGGCCGCGCACGAGCCCGTCGTCCCGCATCCCCGAGATCGCCTCGAGCGTGCTGTTGAAGCGCACCACCTCACCCTCGGGCGTGACGAGGCAGAAGACGCTGGGCGCGCTGTCGACGGTCGTGCGGATGAAGTCCCGCTCCCGCTCGAGCTCCGCGTGGCGCGCCTGGAGCTCGCCGTGCAACCGCTCGAGCTCGTCCTGCGCCCGCTTGCGCTCCGTGATGTCGCGGACGATCAGAACTGCCTCTTCGCCGTCCTTGACGGTTCGCACCTCCCAGTCACGCAGCGCGCCGTCGATCTGGAGACGGTAGTCGCCGCTGACGAGCTTGCCCGTCCTGAGGGCCTCCTGGATGCCGCCGACGAACTGGTCGGCGACCTCCTGGGGCACGACGTCGTAGACGTTGCTCCCGATCAGCTGCTCCGGCGGCACGACGAGGTCGCGCGGGTCGCCTTTGAAGTCCAGGTAGGTGCCTTCGCGATCCATCCGAAACATCAGATCCGGAATCGCGTCGAGCAGCGCCCGGTAGCGGCGCTCGCCCGCCGTGAGCGCCTGCACCGTGCGTTCCCGCGCGAGCGCGAGGCTCGCGGCCGCGCTGACGCCGCGCACGAGCTCCGGCTGGTCGAGCAGCGAGTCGTCGTGGACGAAGACGGCCACGAGCTCGCCGTCGTGCTCGACCGTGGTCGCCACGCGGCCCTCCTTCGCCGTCTCGGCTTCGACGTCGAAGCGCTCGCCGGAGACGTCGAGGTAGAGCGCGGCGTCCGGGATCCAGTACCCGAGCAGGAGCGTCGGGTCGCCGAGCGCGCGCCTGAGAGCGGCTCGCAGCTCCTTCGGCTCGCGCGCGGAGCCGAGGTCGATCAGGAGATCACCCACGGAGGCGCGGGCCAACCGGGTTCGCAGCACGAAGGCGAGGAACGAGAGGGGAACCGAGGCGAAGACGAAGATCAGGATCCACCAGAGCACGTTGCTCCCGGTCTCGCTCACCGGCGTCAGCGAGAAGGCGACGAGGAGGAGGCCGAGCGACGCCCCCGCAGTGGCGTAGATGGGGGCGAGCAGCCGGCGGAGCGGCTTGGAGGCCGCCCGCCAGCGCCTCAGGAGGACGCGGAACACGGTCCCCAGCACGGCGAGCGCCGCGACGAGGAGGACGACGCCGAGGATGTTCGTCGCGGTCTGGCTCTCGTAGACGAGGAACGCGTTCGGCGGACAGTCGGCGCAGTCGTCCGAGTAGTCGTCCACGAAGGAGTTCAGCAACCCACCGCCCGGAGCGATGACGTAGGCCGCGAACACCGCAATGTAGACGGAGCGCGTCTCCAGGTAGCCACGCGGGAAGGCGAGCAGCGCGTGGATGAAGACCGCGAGGAAGGTGGCGCCGAGAATCCATCCGAGGGTGAAGGGGATCGACCGGTTCGACTCGCTCAGCGCCCCGAGCATCCACGCGAAGCCGACGGCGGTCAGGAGAAGGCCGAAGCGGTTGTCCGGGCGTCGTGCCCAGGCGACGAGGCCGCTGGCGATGAAAGACCAGACGGCCACGAGGTGCGTCGCGGCCACGAGCCAGGGGGTTTCCTCGTGGTTGCTCGTGAAGGTGAGATAGAGAGCAGCGGCGGTCAGCGCGACCGCGGCGCCGAGAACGGCCAGGTGAACGCGCTGCATCGCCCCTATCGAAGCACAGCCAGGAGGACGGCGCCCGAGAGCTCGGCCTTCGGCACGAAGCCGGACGCCCCGCATTGCAAGACGAGCGGCCCGAAATCGGCCGCGTCACGGCTCGAGGTGAGCACCACCTGCGGCAGGCTCCCGTTCTGCTTGCAGAGCTCGGCTGCCACCTGGAACCCGTTCATGTCGGGAAGCTGGACGTCGAGCAGCACGACGTCCGGGTGCAGCCGCTTCACCGCCGCGAGCGCGGAGGCTCCGTCCTCCGCTTCGCCGACGATGTCGAATCCGTCCTCCGAGAGCAGCGCCCGCGCAGTCGCGCGGAAGCTCGGGTGGTCGTCGACGATGAGGAGCGTCCTGGCCATTGAGGCAAATAGTGACAAAGAGGTGTACGCATCGGAATACGGTTAGCCACACTCCTAAACGGTCTGTAAACGGGCCTGGTTCAGGCCGCCACGCGCGGCTCGGCCAGCAGCCGCTCGGCGGCGAAGGGCATGAGGTAGGCGGGCTTCCGCGAGCGGAGGTGAGCGACTGCGGCCCGCTCCTCCCAGGCGCAGGGTAGCAGCGTCTTCCACGAGGAGAGGTGCTCCGGGCGGTGGAAGTCGCCGCAGGCGACGGCCGGAAGCCGGCGCGCGGCGACCCAGGGAAAGACGTCGTGCCGGTTGAACAGCTCCACGCGGTCGACGAGCGGCCCGAGCTCGTCCCACTCGCGGAAGAAGCGCTGCGTAGTCCTGAGCGGGAAGGCGTCACGTTCCTCGCCGTGCGGATGCGCCGCGACGATGGCCGCCCCTGCCTCCCGGGCGGCCCGCATCGCCGCGGCAATACCGACGTCGGGCGAGACGAAGCTGCGCAAGCCGATCGCGACCGCGTGGGCGGCCCGGCCGGGATCCGGGTCGTTGCAAGTAATCTCGAGCCCCGGCACGAGGAGGAGACCGTGGAGCGACCGCGCCCGCACGGCCTCCTCCTCGATTGCCTTCAGGTAGGCCGCATAGTTCCCTGCATGGACGTGCCGGGCCTCGGTGCCCTGGACTGCGAGCCACGGGTCGCCGCCCGCGAGCGCGTGGTCGCTCACGCAGAGGAGGTCGAAGCCGGCGTTCCCGTAGGCGTCGACGAGCTCAGCGAGGGACAGCGCCCCGTCGCTCCAGGTCGAGTGTGCGTGCAGCTCGCAGAGGAGCACGATCCCGAGTCTGGAGATGCCCGAGCGCGCCGTGGGGCACCGAGTGGTGAAGGGCGGGAAAAGAAGCAGCGTCTGCGATGCGACAAAAGAGACCGGCGGCCCGGCTCGTGCCGGGCCGCCGGCGGGGTGAGGCAAGAAGGGGCGCGTGCGATCCTCACACCTTCCGCGGTCGAGTATTGCCGCTTCGTCCGCGCCCATGGGCCTCCGGCTGGTGAGGATCCGGAGAGAGCCTGGTGAACTCGCCGCTTGGCGGCTACACGCCGCGAGGCGCCATGTCCTGAAGCGCGACCCGCATGAGGTCGCGGATGGAGATGATCCCGGCGACCGCACCCTCCTCCACGACGGGCAGATGCCGAAAGCCGCCGTGGATCATGAGCGCGGCGGCGTGGTCCGTCGCATCCGATGCCTCGATCGTCTCCGGATGCCGAGTCATCCAGTCACGGACGCGGGCGTCGTCGCTGAGCCCGCCCGCGACCGCCTTCAGGAGGTCGCGCTCCGTGAGGATGCCGGCCAGGCGGTCGCCTTCCATGACGAGCACCGCGCCCACGCCGCGGGCAACCATCCGCTGGGCCGCTTCGCCGAGGCGGTCGTCGGGGCCGACCGTGAGGAGGTCGCGCGACATGTGGGTGGAGACGACCGACATGTGCCGGCGATCCTAAGGGTCTGTCCGGGAAGTTGCCACGGCGGCGTCACGCCCTGTCGGGCGCCCTGGACTACTTTCCGGGCAGGCCCTTAAAGCTCGGCGAGCAGCCCGTCGACCCGCCGCCCGATCTCGTCCCGGACCGCCCGCACCTCGTCCAGGGGCCTGCCGGCCGGGTCGGGCAGCTCCCAGTCGACGTAGCGCGTGTCGGGAACGTAGGGACACTCGTCGCCACAGCCCATCGTGACGACGATGTCGGCCCACTCGGCGTCCGCCAGCTCCAGGCGGCGAGGGACGCGCCTGGAGAGGTCGAAGCCCAGCTCGGCCATGACGTCGATCACCTCCGGGTGCACCTCGGCGGCCGGCTGGGTCCCGGCTGACCGCGCCGCGTGGCGCGTCTTGGCCGTCTGCCCGAAGAGAGCCTCGGCCATCTGCGAGCGTCCCGCGTTCTGCACGCAGACGAAGAGGACGTTCATTTCGGGAGCGGCTCGAGCTTGTAGCCGACGCCGTAGCGCGTCTGGATGAACGTGTGCGCCGGAGCGAGGCCCTCGAGCTTGTCGCGGATCTTGCGGACGAAGACGTCCACGGTGCGGTCGCGGTGGGTGAGGCGCCTTCCCCACACTTTCTGGAGGAGCTCGTCTCGGGAGACGACGCGGCCCTGCTCGACCGCGAGCGCGTAGAGGAGCCGGAACTCCGTCGGCGTCAGCTCCGCGCTCGTCCCCCGAACGTACGCCTGCACGTTCAGCGGGTCGACGCGGAGCTCCTCGATGTCGAGTGGCTCGCCGCGGCGCTCCTCCTGGACGCGCACCCCGCGGCGAGCCGCCGCGCGCACGCGCGCGACGAGCTCCTTCATCGAGAACGGCTTCACGAGATAGTCGTCGGCCCCGATCTCCAGCGCGTGCACCCGGTCGTGCTCGGTGCCGCGCGCGCTGACCACGACGATCGGCGTGCCGATGCCCTCCGCGCGGGCGGTCTCGATCAGCTTCCAGCCGTCGACGCCGGGGAGCATGAGGTCGAGCACGCAGACGTCAGGCCGCTCGTAGCGCAGCCGTGCCAGCCCGGACTCCCCCTTATTCACCCAGAGTGGATCGAAGCCCGCCGAAGCGAGGTGCCGGGACATGCCCTGGGCGATGACGTCGTCGTCCTCGATGATGAGAACCTTCGCCACTACGGGAAGCATGACGATCGCGACCCTTTCTCCGGGTGCCGCGGTGGTGGAGAACTGGTGAATGGATGGTGAACGCCGCCTTCACCTGCCAGGATGATTGACGTGCGCGCCGGTTTGCCCATCGTCTGCGCCCTCCTCCTGGCGCTTGCAGGCGCGGCCTGCGACGTGGGCGGCGAGGGCGTGGATCCGGGCCAGGCCGCACGGGCCCCGGCACCTGCGGCGCCGGCCCCGCTGCTCACAGCCGCCTGCGCGGACGACCTCACCCGGAACGACGGCCAGGCCGCCACGGTGATCGCGTCGCGCCAGAGCCGCGAACAGGATCTGAGCAGGGCGCAACAGCGGCTGAGGAAGGTGAAGCGAGAGGTGCGCCGGGCGCAGACCCGGCTGCGAGGCGCCGAGACGAGCTTCCGCTCGCGCAGGCGGGATCTCCGCGCGGCGCTGGCCGCGCTCGACGACTTCGACGCGGCTCATCCCGAGCGCACGCTCCCTCCCAGGCTCTACGCCCAGTGGCAGGAGCTGCTCGAGCGGTACGAGGAACACGCCGCCGTCTACCAGCCGCTCCACGAGGCCTATAGACAGGCGCTGGGAGAGCACAACCGCCTCATCAACGTCCACTCGAGGAGGATCGACGACGTCAATCGGGTCGTGCGTCGACTAAACCGGCTCGGGCGGCGCCACGCGACGCTGACCGGCCACTACCGGCGCGAGGCGATACGTTGCCTGGCGGAGAACGCCGAAGGCGTCGCCGCTCAAGACGACCACGTCGAGGCCCTGGAGGAGCGCCTCGGCGCGCTCGCGACCGAGCTCGCCGGGCGTCCGGCCGTGGCGAGGTGCTCGCTTACCCGGTGGAGCAAGAAGGAGACGATCTCCGGCTACGTTCGGGGGGACTCCTCCGTCATGCATCTGGCGCCGGGCGTCTGCCTTGCCCTCTACCGCCTCGTCGTCCTCGGCGAGCAGCCTGACGTCGCCTGCCTTCGCCGGTCACGCAAGACGGGGATCCGTTCGTGCGCCACGAAAGCCGAGGAGACAGTCTTCTCGATCGAGACGGTCACGCACGAGGCGCAGCACATCCGCGGGGTCGAGAACGAGGCGCGCGCCGAGTGCTTCGGGCTTCAAGAAGCAGCCGAAGCGGCGCGCGCGCTCGGTTTCGCCCGCGGCGGCCGGAACCTCGCCTGGTACGCGTGGCGGTTCTCCCAGTCTCCCAAGAGCTACCGATCGAAGGGGTGCAGGCCGGGCGGCAAGCTCGACCGCTCTCCCGAGACGCCGGCGTGGCCCTGACGACGCCTCAGCGCAGCCCCTGCAGCCGCTCCTCGTACTCGTCGGTCGAGAGCTCGCCGCGAGCGTAGCGCTCCGCCAGGATCTTGCGCGCGTCGCCGCCGGAGTCGCGGCGCCTGCGCACGACGAGCCAGGCGATCGTGCCGAGGACAACCAGCCAGAGCACTAACCAAAGCGGCCACCACGCGTGATCCCAGTCCTCGCCGCGGCTTGCAAACGTGAGTGTCCACGTGTTGAGCATCGTCAGCCTTCCTGTTCGTGGAACGCGGGTACGCGAGGCGCGGGAGGCGCCCGGCGGTCTGGGCGCTCGGTTGTCTGCGCCGAGTGCATGCGCCCACGGTAGGAAGAGGCCGGCGGCGGCACATCGGCCGGTGGGGCGAACCTGAGCCATCCTCGAGGACGAGATTCGGCATCCCCCCGTGGGCGGACGGAGATCCTCCCGTGGGAGGAGTCCGCGTCGTCGGGCGCGCGCTACCGTGGCGGAGATGGCCCCGCCGCCCGCATCAGCCGGAGACGGCCGCTCGAGCCGGCACGCGGCCTTCGACACGGCGCTCGCGCTGCTCGCCTTCGCCGGCGGGCTGGGGATCCTGTTCGCCCACGGCCTGGGGCCGTCCGAGCCCAACGTGCACGAGGCGGACGCGCTCGGCGTCGCCCTCGTTGCGCTCGCCACGTTGCCGCTCGTCGTCCGGCGGCGCGCGCCCCTACTCGTCTTCCTGCTCGCCGCCGCGGCGATCGTGCCGCTGCACGCGCTCGAGTACCCGGGCGAACTGGGGGTCATCCCCGCGGTGGCCGTCTACTCGCTCGCGGCCTTCGGCGGAGGCTCCGTGCCGGCCGCGGTCCCTGCGGCGGCCTTCGCGGCGCTCGGCATCGTGTCGCTCGTCGCCGGCAACGCGGACCCCGGGATCCTCGCCGGGCTCGTCGTCTGGGGCGGCGCCTGGATCGCCGGCGACCGCGTGCGAGAGCGGAGGGAGCGCATCGCGGCCCTCGAGGAGCGGGCGGTCCGCGCCGAGCGCGAGGCCGACCGCGAGCGCCGCCTGGCGGCCGCGGAGGAGCGCACTCGCATCGCCCGCGACCTCCACGACTCCGCCGGCCACGCCATCAACGTCATCCTCGTCCAGGCGGGAGCGGCGCGGCTTCTCCAGGAGCGGGATCCCCAGCGCTCCCGCCAGGCCCTGGAGACGCTGGAGGAGGTGGCGCGGGAGACCGTGGCCGAGATCGACGAGCTGGTCCGCGCCTTGCGCGAGGACGGCTCGGCAGAGGGCGACCGCCGAGAGGTGGAGCCGCCGCCGGGCCTGGCCGCGCTCGACACGCTCGCGCAGCGGGCCCGCGCCGGCGGGCTCGAGGTGAGCGTCCGCGTTCAAGGCGCCAGGCGACCGCTCGCCCCCGCCGTCGATCGCGCCTCGTACCGGATCCTCCAGGAGTCGCTCACGAACGCCTCCCTGCACGGCCCCGGAACGGCCGAGGTGGAAGTGAGCTTCGGCCCGAGCGAGCTCGAGGTCGCCGTCGCGAACCCGACTATGCCGGGCCAGGCCCCCGGAAACGGCGGGCACGGCCTCGTCGGCATGCGCGAGCGCACGGCGCTGCTCGGCGGCAGCTTCGACGCGGGTGTGTCCGGCGGCTTCTTCCGCGTCCGCGCACGTCTCCCCTACGGCAAGGACGAGCCGTGAGCCCTACGCAGGTGCGTGTTCTCGTCGTCGATGACGACGACCTCATGCGGGCCGGCCTCAGGTCCGTCCTCTCGAGCGACGAGGCGCTGCGGGTGGTCGGCGAGGCGGGTGACGGGCGGGCCGCCGTCGACCGCACCCTCGAGCTCCGTCCGGACGTCGTCCTCATGGACGTCCGCATGCCGGACCTCGACGGCATCGCCGCGACGCGCGAGGTCCTCGGCGTCTCGCCCGACGTGAGGATCGTCATCCTCACGACCTTCGAGCAGGACGACTACATCTTCGGCGCGCTCAGCGCCGGCGCCTCGGGCTTCCTGCTCAAGCGCACGAGGCCGGAGGAGCTCATCGCCGCCATCCACACGATCGCCGCCGGCGACTCGCTGCTGTCCCCGTCGGTCACCCGCAGGGTGATCGACCGGATGGCCCGGCAGCCTGCGGCGGACATCTCCGTCGCGCAGCGGCTCGAGCAGCTCACGCCCCGCGAGCGAGACGTGCTCGAGCTCGTCGCCCGCGGCCTCTCGAACGGCGAGATCGCCGAGACGCTCGTGATCGAGGAGTCCACGGTCAAGACGCACATGAAGCGCCTCCTCACGAAGCTGCGCGCCCGCGACCGAGTCCAGGCCGTGATCTTTGCCTACGAGAGCGGCCTCGCCCGGGCGAGCACCTAGCCCGCCTGGAGGCACTTGCGGCTATCGTCCGACCCGCATGGCCGGGAAGAAGTCCGTCCAGCTCTCCGGCGTCGTCGTCGCCCAGTCCGCCATCTCCTCGATCGATCCGGAGGAGGGCGTGCTCATGTACCGCGGCTACGACATCGCCGAGCTGGCCGAGCACTCGACGTACGAGGAGGTCGCGTACCTGCTCCTCCACGGCGAGCTTCCGAGCGGCGACGGCCTGGACGCGTTCCGCGACGAGCTCCAGCAGCGCGACCTCCCGCGGCACGTCGAGGCCATCGTCGACGGGGCGGCGCGGACCGTTGCGCCGATGGACGTCCTGCGCACCGCAGTCTCGGCGCTCGCGTTCGGCGATCCCGACCGCGACTCCCACGACCGGGACGCGGGCCTGCGGAAGGCCGCGCGGCTGACGGCGCAGATGCCCACGGTCGTCGCCCGCTTTCACCGGCGCCGCCAGGGTCTCGATCCCGTCGCTCCCGACCCCAGTCTGAGCTACGCCGAGAGCTTCCTCGCCATGCTGCACGGGGAGCAGCCGAGCGAGCACGTGACGCGAGCCTTCGACGTCGCGATGATCCTGCACGCGGAGCACGAGATGAACGCCTCGACGTTCACTGCCCGCGTGATCGCCGGCACGGGCGCCGACCTGCACGCCTCGATCGTCGGCGGAATTGCCGCGCTCAGCGGCCCGCTGCACGGCGGCGCGAACGAGGCCGCGATGAAGCTCTTCGAGCGCTTCGGCTCGCCCGAGCGCACTCCGGACGAGATCCGCGGGCTGCTGGAGCGAAGGGCGAAGCTGCATGGCTTCGGCCACCCGCTCTACCGCACCTACGATCCGCGCGCCGTGATCCTCAAGCGGCTCTCGCAGGAGCTCTCGGCGGACGGGGGAGAGCCGAACTGGTACGCGATCACCGAGGCCGCCGAGCGGACTGTGTTCGAGGAGAAGGGCCTCTACCCGAACGTCGACCTCTACTCGGCGTCGGTCTACACCTATCTGGGCGTCCCCACCGACCTCTTCACGCCGCTCTTCGCCGCGAGTCGCGTCGTCGGGCAGGCGGCGCAGGTGCTGGAGCAGCAGGCCGACAACAAGATCATCCGCCCCTCGTCCGAGTACATCGGCCCCGAGCGGCGCAGCTTTCCCGTTCGCGCCGGCTGACCCTGCCCTCGCGCGTCCCCCGCGAGGGGGAGGAAGAAATCCCTCCCCGCGCCGAGGCCGAATCCGACCGTGGGGCGATGACGCAGAGCACCCGCGCCGACAGTCTTTTCTCGTCACACCGGCACAGTCGAGACGAGAGGAAAACGATGATCAGGAAAGGCGACATCCTCGAGAACCCGGTCACAGGGGAGCAGCTCATCTTCCACCGAACCTCGCGGGAGACTGACGGCGAGGCGGTCCTGGTCGAGACCATCGTGCGCCCCGACGGCTTCGTGGCGGCGGCGCACGTCCACCCGAACCAGAGCGAGCGCTTCGAGGTGCTCGAGGGCCTGCTCCGCCTCCGTGTCGGAGACACGGACATCCTCGCCCGGCCGGGCGACGTGGCGACGGTCTCGCCGGGAACCCCGCACCGCTTCTGGAACGCCGGCGAGACGGACGTGCGCTTCCTCTGCGAGGTGCGCCCCGCGCTCGGGTTCGAGTCTCTGATCGAGACCATGTTCACCCTGGCCGCGGAGGGGCGGACGAATCGCAGGGGCATGCCGAACCCGCTCCGCCTGGCGGTCGTCGCCCGCGCGCACTTCGACACCGTGCGCCTCCCGTTCCCGCCGGCGGCCGTGCAGCGGGCCGCGCTCGCACTCGGGGCGCCGCTCGGGCGCGCCCTGGGATACCGGGCGACGGCCACGCTCGCTCCGGCGTCGGCCGCGTGAGCGCTCGTCGCGACGACGAGGGCCGTCCGAACGCTCAGACGGCCCTCGCCGGCCAGCGGGCCTCCTGCGGTGCAGGTGGCACCCGCCTACGATGGCCGGAATGCGACTTCCCTTCCGCGCGCGCCGTTCTCCCGTGCCGGGGATTGCCGAGCTGCGCCTCGAGGCGGAGCGCGGGCGTGCGCTCGTGGAGGAGAGCCGGGAGATCGTCGTCGTGCTCGACGAGGCGGGCTGCGTGCTCGCCGCCAGCAGGCGAGCGCGCGAGACGTTCCCCGGGCTGAACGAGGGGGCCGAGGCCCCGGAGGCGCTCCTGGCCGCGTCCTCCGTGCAGATTCCCTACGAGGTGGACGGGCGCCGGGAGACGCTCCTGTACGGCAGGGGCGCGGGCGACATGGCCGCCTACGAGGAGCTCCGCGCTGGGTTCACGGCCGCCGTCTCGCACGAGCTGCGCACGCCGCTCGCGCGACTCCTCGCCCTGCTCGACACCGCCCTCCTCCCCGACTCCGACCCGCGCGAGCTCGTCGAGCAGGCCCAGGCGGAGCTGGCGCAGGTTCGCGAGCTGATCGACGACATCCTCTTCCTCTCCGAGCTCGAGTCCGGCCACGAGGTCGTTGGGCTCGGCTCGACGCCGGCCCTTCCGATCGTCGCCGAGGTTGCGGAGGCGCTCGCCGAGCAGGGCGCCCGTGCGGGCGTCACCGTCGTCGTCGACGCCGACGAGGACGTGGAGCTGCCGCTGCGCCCGCGCATGATCCGCGTGATCGCCCACAACCTCGCGCAGAACGCGATCCGCTACGCCGGCCCGGGCGCACGCCTGACCCTGACGGTCAGGCGCGAGGACGGCGGCGCCGCGCTCGTGGCCTCCGACGACGGCGTCGGCGTCGGCGAGGAGGACCTCTCCCGCCTCTTCGAGCGCTTCTACCGTGCCGACCGCGCACGGGCCTCGCGGGGAACCGGGCTCGGGCTCGCGATCGTCAAGCACGTCGTCAACTCGGCGGAAGGCACGGTGGAGGCGACGGGCGCCCGCGGCCAAGGGCTGACGATCCGCTGCTTCTTTCCTGCGAGGCCTTAGAGTCCCAGAGGGGCAGCACGTGAGGAGCCCGATTCCATGCAGGTGATCGAGGCCCGCGAGCTTCGGCGGACGTACCGCACCAGCACGGGTGCGCTGCGCCGCCGTCCGCTCGACGTCGAGGCGGTACGCGGGATCAGCTTCGACGTCGCCGAGGGCGAGCTGTTCGGGCTGCTCGGCCCGAACGGCGCCGGCAAGACGACGACGATCAAGATGCTGATCACGCTCCTCATCCCGAGCGGAGGCTCCGCCCGCGTCCTCGGCTACGACGTCGTCGAAGACGCCCGTGAGGTGCGCAAACGCATCGGGTACGTTTTCGGCGGCGAGAAGGGGCTCTACGAGCGCCTGTCCGCCCGCGACAACCTGCGTTACTTCGCCGAGCTCTACGGCGTTCCGGCGCGCGAGCAGAAGCGGCGGATCGCCTCCCTCTTCGAGCTCGTCGGGCTCGAGGGGCGGGAGAAGGAGCGCGTGGAGGGCTATTCCCGCGGGATGCGCCAGCGGCTCCACATCGCCCGCGGCCTCCTGCACGACCCCTCCGTCCTCTTCCTGGACGAGCCCACGCTCGGCCTCGACCCGCTGGGCGCGCGCGAGCTCCGTGCCACGATCGCCTCGCTCGCCGAAGCGGGCAAGACCGTGCTCCTGACGACGCACTACATGTTCGAGGCAGATGCACTCTGCGGGCGGATCGCCGTCATCGACCGGGGAAGGATCGTCGGCGAGGGAACCCCGGGGGAGCTCAAGGCGGTCGTCGCCGACCGGACCGTCGTCGAGATCGAGGCGTTCGGTGCCTCGGAGGAAGCGATTGAGCGGTTGCGCTCGGTCCCGGGCGTCACCTCGGTCGCGGTCGAGGAGCGCGAGCACGCGCAGCTGATCTCCGTCCAGTCGGCCAAGGGCCACGAGCTCTCCCGCGAGATCGTCTCCCGTCTTGACGGCGCGGACGTGGGCCGGGTCGTCGTCCGCGAGCCGACGCTCGAGGACGCATACGTAAGCCTCGTCACCGGGGAATGAGGGTCGCGCGGCTCCTCTGGAAGAGCCTGCTCTTCCAGCTCAAGAGCCTCACTCTCACGAGCTTCTTCTGGGGCGTCACGCTGATCACGCCCGTGATCGTGGCGACGATCGCCTTCTACATGTTCCGCGCCGGGGAGCAGGAGGGCACGCTTCTCTACGCCGCACTGGGCGCCGGGCTGATGGGCGTGTGGTCGTCCGTCCTGTTCGGCTCGGGCGGGGCGATCCAGTGGGAGCGCTGGATGGGGACGCTCGAGATCCTCGTCGCGGCGCCGGCTCCCCTCCTCCTTGTGCTCGCCCCGCTCACCGTCGCAACGGCCGCCTTCGGTCTCTACTCACTGGCGGCCACGGTGCTGTGGGGGCGTCTCCTCTTCGGGATCCCGTTCGAGCTCGAGCACCCGCTCCTCTTCGCGCTCGCCCTTCCGGCCACGGTGATCGGGCTGGGACTGCTCGGGCTCGTCCTCGCAGCGAGCTTCGTGCTCTACCGCCAGGCGAGCGCGCTTTCGAACCTCTTCGAGGAGCCCGTCTGGCTGGTCACGGGCCTGCTGGTCCCCGTCTCGCTCCTGCCCGGCTGGATCGAGCCGCTCAGCTGGATCCTCGCGCCGACCTGGGGCGTTCGCGCCATCCGGGAGTCGGCGCTCGGCGGCGACCCTTTGACCGCGATCGGCATGTGCCTCGCGCTCGCG
The DNA here is from genome assembly GCA_035640195.1 of Gaiellaceae bacterium. Taxonomy (GTDB): domain Bacteria; phylum Actinomycetota; class Thermoleophilia; order Gaiellales; family Gaiellaceae; genus DASQWP01. Next base: position 14,008 of record DASQWP010000123.1, read on the forward strand.
ACGGTCTACCTCGCCGCCGCCGCCCTGCTCCTTCGCCACTTCGAGCGCCGCGCCCGCGAGCGGGCGACGCTCTCCCTCACGTGACCTCGCTCCGCATCTTCTTCATCGGCGGGCGCATCTCCTACCGCGCGCTCTTCAACTGGATCAGCCCCTGGCTCTACGTCCCGTCGATGCTCGGCGGGCCGCTGTTCCTGCTCCTCTTCTTCACCTACCTGGGGCGCTACACCGGCCTCGAGGAGGAGGAGTTCTTCGTCGTCGGGAACGCCGTCTTCATCTCCACGACGGCCGCGATCTACGGCTCCATCATGTCGATCTCGAACGAGCGCTTCTTCGGGACGTTGCCCGTCCTTCTCGCCACCCCCGCAAACCGGCTCGCCATCTTCCTCGGCCGGGCCGTCCCCTACGTCGGCGACGGCATGCTCGTCTCCGCCTTCGGCTTCGCCGCCTCCTGGCTGCTGCTCGACTTCGATCCACCCTTGACGAGCCTGCCCCCGCTCGCCCTCGTGACGCTCGTCAGCGTGGTCTCCTGCACCGCCTTCGGGATGATGCTCGGCTCGATCGGCCTCCGGGCCCGCGATGTCTTCTTCATCGGCAACGCGATCGTCTACGTTCTTCTCCTGTTCTGCGGTGTGAACGTCCCGCTCGATCTCCTCCCAGGTTGGATGGAGACAATCGGTCGCGTCCTGCCCCTCACGCACGGCATCGAGGCCGCTCGCGAGGTCGTCGCCGGCGCCTCCTTGTCATCGGTCGCC
>DASQWP010000124.1:0-7346 GCA_035640195.1 Gaiellaceae bacterium
CTCCTGCTCGACGTGGCTCCCGTCGTCGGTTTCGATCTTCACGCGGAGGTAGCCCTCCGGGATCTTCACGCCCGCGGCGCCGTAGCCGTAGACGCCCATCGTCCCCAGGTGGACGACGTGGACATCGAGCCCGGACTCCACAATCGCGGCCAGAAGGTTGTTCGTCGCGTTCAGGTTGTTGCTGACCGTGTAGCGCTTGTGCCACGAGCTCTTCATCGAGTAGGGCGCTGCGCGCTGCTCGGCAAAGTGGACGACCACGTCCGGGCGGAGGTCGGACAGGAGGTCGAGGAGGTCGCGGTAGTCCTCGGCCACGTTCAGCCGGTGGAACCCGATCTCGCGGCCCGTGAGCTCGCGCCAGGTCGCCAGCCTCGTGCCGAGCGTCTCAATCGGCGTCAAAGAAGAGGCCTCGAGCTCGATGTCGGCGTTCCTCCGGGCGAAGTTGTCGACGATCGTCACGTCGTGGCCGCACTGCGAGAGGTGAAGAGAGGTCGGCCACCCGCAGAAACCGTCTCCACCCAGGATCACGACACGCACACGGACCTCCGATACTTGTTTGACGGCTGATATCGCACGCTCGCGCGCACGGCGCTCGATGGTAGCAATCGGAGCGAATACGCCAAGCTGTTGTCGACCGGTCCGCATTCGAGTGGCGCTCGCCGACGCCTCTCACTGAGCGCGTCTGCGGGCACGTGGCGACCGCGGGATCCCGGCCCACCTCCGCCCTGGCTGCCGAAAGGCCGCGTCCTCGTCCGACCGGACCTCGGCAGGCACAGGTCCGCGGCCGTCCGCAGTGGACTCGGAGGGCTCGACGGTAGCCGTCGGCGCACCACGGACGCTGCTCGCCGCCACGGCGAGCGCGGCGAGAGCGAAGAAGATCCAGACGAGCGGGTCCTGGAGGAACGCGCTGTAGAAGAGGCTATGGACGAAGACCGCGAAGACGCCCACGCCCCCCACGAGCCCCGCGATCCGCGGGGGCCCGCTCGCGCCCCCCGTGCCGCGGAACGCGACGACGAAAGCGGCGCCGACCAGCCAGCCGAAGAGCGCGAGCCCGACGACGCCGGTCTCTGCCACAACGGTGACGAGGACGTTGTGCGAGACGCGGGTCTGGACCCGGCGCTGGGGTTCGACCCGCTCGGTGTACGCCTGCTCGAAGCCGCCCAGACCGACGCCTCCGATGGGGTGGTCGGCGGCGATCCGGAGGCCGTTGGTCTCGAGCCGGAAGCGACCGCTCGTCGCCTCGTTGAGCCCCCGCTCGGAGGACAGGCTGTCGCGGAAGCTCTCGAGCTGCGGCGCGGCGACGCCGACCGGGATCATGACCGCTGCGGCAACGACGACCGCCGCCAGCGAGCGCCAGCGCCAGGAAAGCACCGCCGCGAGCACGACCCCGGCCACGAGCGCCGCGAAGCTCGACTGCGAGAAGGAGACGACCAGCGCCACCCACAGCCCCGCGATCACCAGTGCGAGCGGCACGCCGAGACCGCGCCACTGCCCGAAGAGGAGGACGACGAGGGCGACGAGAATCGTGACGACGAGGAACCGGCCGTAGATCGAGGGGTCCCAGAAGAGTGAGTTCACGCGGAAGAACGGCGCGAAGACGTTGTCCTCGATCACCTTCGGGTTCCAGAAGAGGTCCCTCGTCGCCCACTGCCAGAGGCCGACCCCAGCGAAGACGAGCGCCATGGCGACGAGAAGGGCGCCGGCCCAGCCGAGCGCACGCTCGCTCCAGGGAAGCCGCGCGAGCGCGAGGGCGAGGAGAGCGAAGGGCAGGACGAAGAAGAAGAGCTGGACGGCCGCCTCGCTCGGGTCGTTCGTCCAGAGCGCGGAGAGGCCGAACCAGAGCACGAACAGGGCCAGCGGCCACGAAAGGACCCCCAGCTCGCGGCGGCGCTCGTCCCCGCGCCAGAGGCTCCAGCCGAGCGCCAGCGCGGCGCCCGCGACCACTGCGTAGAGGGGCACGAGGAGGCTCGCCGAGGCGTCGCCGACGGCGACCTCGATGCGGGCCGGCGCGGCCGCGAGCGCGAGGAAGGCGAGGGCCCAGGGGAACCGACGGAACACGACCGCGAGCACGACTGCGACCGCGACCGCCACGAGCCCGCCGGCGACGAGGACCCCGCGGTGCCCGGACGGAGCGAGGATCGGGACGAAGAGCGCCGTCCCCACGGCCCAGAGAACGAGCCCGGCCAGGCGAGCCAAGCGTGGGGACGCGAGGACGAGCAGGGCGAGCCCACCGGCGGCGACCGGGCCGGCGAGACGCGCTAGCAGCTCGGCCGTCATCGCCTGGCCCTGACGACGATCCTGGCCTCGTCGGAGTGGCCTCGCGCGGCCACGCGCAGGACATAACCGCCCGTCCTGATTCGTCGCGGCAACCCGAGGGTGACGCTCTCGCTCGTCGCCGTCCCGCGGAGCAAGCCTCGGCGAGCGCCGCTGCGGCGGAGGATGGCCCACCGAAAGCCCGCCACGTCGGTGGAAACGCGAAAGCGAAGCGTTCCGCCGCGCCGCGCTCGCAGGGTTCCTCCGGCCAGCTCGATGTAGCGGATGCGAACCACGGATCCCGCGGTCGGAGCGGAGAGGTTGCCGGCGCGGTCGCGAGCCCGAAGCGTGACGACGTAGGAGCCGGTCGCAAGGGGTCCTCTTCTGGTCGTTCCCGGCCAGACGAGCTCAGATCTCCCGCGGGCGCGCGATCGCGCCGCGGCTGCGCGCGCCCTGTCCACGAGCACGAGCGGGCGGGCGCGCTCGCTGAGGCGGAGCCCGATCCGGGCCCGGTCGCCCCGGTTGTCGCCGTCCGGCGACAGCACACGCGGCGAGACCTCGACGAGCTCGACCGTGGGCGGGTCCGTGTCCACGCGCACGAGGTTCGGGATAACGATCGTCCGGCGCTCGTCGTCGAGATGGACTCGGAGGCGGTACCGCCCGTCGGGCACGACGTCGCCCCCGTCGTCCTCCCCGTTCCAGCCCAGTACGACCCGCCCGGCGGGCTCGCGGCTCTCCGAGGCGAGAGTGCGGACGAGATCGCCGTCGGCGTCCACGATCACGGCGTCGATCGTGTCCGCCTCTCGGAGCCGGACCGCGAGGCGGGCCGTGCTCTGGGGGCACGCACACGTCGGGGAGAAGATCCTGTCGAACCGCGGCCGCGAGAGCGCGGACGGCTCGAGCTTCAGCGCCTCGGTGACCGCGAACGCTGCGGTCGTCGCCACGAGGAGGGCAAGAACGAGCAACGGAACCGCAACGCGACGCAAGCCTCGGCGATTGTACGCCCTGCCCGGACCAGGCCCGGAAGATGCGCTGAGGGCGTCCAGCATCCCCCGAGACTCTAGGTTGCGAGCAGCGGTCGCCGGGAAGAGGTCGCAGATGGCGGGCGAACGCCCCGGGCAACGGAACCTGCTCATGGCAGCGCGGATCGAGCGAGCGCCGGCCGCCGATCCCGTCCGCTTCGTCGTCGCGGGAGACTCGGGCGCGTGGCCGGACCCCACCGCGGACGGCATCTTCGCGCAGCTCTCGCGCCAGATCGGTGAGCTCGATCCTCGTCCGGCGTTCTTCGCCAACCTGGGAGACTTCGCGGGCCCGGGAACGACCGAGCGGCACGAGCACTATCTCCGGCTCGTGCAGGACCTCCCCATCCCCCACATCTGCGTCGTCGGCAATCACGATCTCGACGACGCAGACGGCTGGGACACGTTCGAGCGCATCCACGGCCCGATGAACTTCGCCTTCTCCCACGGCCCCACCCGCTTCGTCGCCCTGCACGCCCAGCCGGGGATCACGGGCCAGGTCGAGGTCCCGGGCACGGGAACGCCCGAGGGCACCGAGGGCCCGCGGGACGAGGACCTCGCCTTCCTCGAGCGAGCCCTCGAGACGGCGGACGAGCCGCACCGAGTCGTCCTCATGCACATGCCCCCGTTTCTGGACGGCCATTTCGCGCCTCATGCGGACTGGGGCTTCAAGCGACGCGAGCGCGAGTTCCTCGCGCTCCTGCGAGCCCACGCCGTGAAGCTCGTGTGCTGCGGGCACGGGCTCGCGTTCGACCACCACGTGCACGACGGGATTGGCTTCGTCATGTCCGGCGGCGGGGGCACCGGGCTCTGCTCCCACTTCCGCGGGATCTGCACGGAGGGGGCGGGCCGGCCCGAGAACCGCGGCAGCCTGTACCACTGCGTCGAGATCGCGATCTCCGCGGAAGGGGCGGTCTCGGGCCGCGTAGTCCAGGCATTCGACCGAAGCGGCGCCGGCAGGCTCCGCTTCGGGACGCCTGACTGAAGCCCTCAGGTCTCTTCGACGCTCGCTAGTGGGCCCTCGATGCCCGCGGGCGACTCTGATCCCGCCTCGCTGAGCAACCGAAGGGAAGGTGGCCCTCGATTCTCGGCGCCGAATCACGCATCATCAAGAGGCCGCCCGACCGAATGAAGATCGCCGTCGTCACCTTCCTCGCGGCGCTCGCGCTCGCGCCCGCCGCCGCTGCCGCTCAGCCGAACGTGATCCTGATCGTCACCGATGACCAGCGCTGGGACACGCTCGCCTACATGCCCACCGTCACGGCCGAGCTGGTCGGGAAGGGCGTCACCTTCTCGAACGCGTTCGTCGTGGATCCGGTGTGCTGCCCGTCCCGCTCGTCGATCCTCACCGGTCTCCACTCGCATTCGCACGGCGTTTGGGGAATCTCCCCACCCTACGGCGGCTTCGGGCGGTTCCGCGACTCGTCCACGTTGCCCGTGTGGCTCGACTCCGTGGGATATGAGACGGCGCTCGTCGGCAAGTACCTGAACGGCTACGTGGACGCGCCCTATGTGCCTCCCGGCTGGGACCGCTGGTTCGCCAACACGAGGCACCCGAACCACTACTTCGAATGGGAAGCGTCCAACGACGGGACCGAGGTCACGTTCGGCTCCGAACCGGCTGACTACTCGACCGACGTGCTCGCCGCCCGCGCAGTCGAGTTCATCCGTGCGAGCACGGAGCCGCTCTTCCTCTACTTCGCTCCGAAGGCGCCGCACCGACCCTTCACTCCCGCCCCTCGGCACAAGGGCGAGTTCGAGGAGCTGGAGCCGTGGAGGCCGCCGAGCTGGAACGAGGAGAACCTGGCCGACAAGCCGCGCTACATGCGCTCTCGCGAACGTCCCGCGTCCATTTTCGACAGGATGCGACAGGGCCAACTCGAGTCGCTGCTGGCCGTCGACGAGGCGATCGCCGACCTGCTCGCCGCCCTCAGGGAGACGCGGAAGCTGAGGGACACGCTCATCATCTTCACCTCGGACAACGGCTTCCTGTGGGGCGAGCACAGGAAGGCGCACAAGCTCGTCCCCTACGAGGAGTCGATCCGGGTGCCCCTGGTCGTCCGCTGGGACGCTCTCGACGTGCCCGCCCGGACGGCGCCGCAGACCGCCCTGAACATCGACCTGGCCGAGACGGTCGCCGCCGCCGCAGGCATCGCCGTGCCCACCGAGGGCCGGAATTTGCTCCCGCTCGTTCTCGGCACTAGTGCGCGCGGGCGGACGTCTTTCCTCTTCGAGCACTTCGCGCAGCCCTGGCGTGTGCCCTCCTACTGCGCCTTCCGAGGGCAGCGGTGGAAGTACGTTCAGTACGCCACCGGAGAGGAGGAGTTGTACGACCTGCGCCGTGACCCTTACGAGCTCCGATCTGAGCATCGCGCACGGCGAGCCCTGATCATGGGCTTCCGGAGGCGCGTGCGCCGCTCCGCCTGCAGGCCGCCGCTCGGCTACCAGCCGCTTACGCTCTGCACGCGCACGGGTACGGACGGCCCGGACCGCATGCGCGGGTGGAAGCGAAGCGACTGGCTCTGCGCCGGTCGCGGCGGCGACCGGATCAACGTCCTCCGCGGCGGTAAGGACGCCGTCCGCTGCGGCCCCGGGTCCGACCGGGTACGCGCCGACCGGCGCGACGTGTTGATCGGCTGCGAGCTCCGTGGCCGTCGGCTTCCGCTGCGCTAGGGCAACGACCGGCGATCTCAGCCTGGGCCAGGCTCCACTTCCAGAACTTTAGTCCGTAGGAAACGCCAGGCGAAGGCCGGCGAGCAGGAGCACCACGCCGAGCACCACCCGGATCGTCCGCTCGGGGAGCCGAACTGTGAACTGGCTTCCGATCAGGATCCCCGGGATGGAGCCGAGGGCGAGCCAGCCGGTTGCCTCGAGGTCGACGTTGTTCGCCGAGAGGTGCGCGAGGCCGGCGGCCCAGAGCAGCACGGCGGCGTGGAAGATGTCCGTGCCGACGATCTTCGGACCGGTTAGCGGGAAGAGGAGCAGGAGCATGAGACCGAAGAACGTGCCGCTCCCGACAGAGGTCAGGCCGAGGATGAAGCCGCCGAACAGGCCGATGAGGACGGAGTTGACGCGATCGCGGTTCGTCAGCAGGTAGGGGCGGTCGCTGGCCGCCCGCTTGTGGACGAAGGTCCTCACCAGGAAGCCGAGCCCACCGAGGACGAGCGCCACGCCGAGGATCTGGCCGGCGACGTCGTTGATGTCCTCGCCGAAGTGGTCCTTCAAGACCTCGATGACGTAGACGCCGGCCAGGGACGCCGGCACCGAGCCGAGCGCGAGCCAGAACGTGAGGCGCGCGTGCACGTGCCCGAGCATGCGGTGCCGCCACGCGCCGATCGTCTTGAAGATCGCCCCGTGGAGGATGTCCGTGCCCACCGCGAGGACGACGTTGAAGTCGAAGACGAGCACGAGGACGGGGGTCATGAGCGATCCCCCGCCCATCCCGGTCAGGCCCACGAGCATGCCGATGAGGAGCCCCGTGAGCGAGAGCTCCCATGTCATCGAGTCCCCCTAGCCGCCGCGGTAGGCCTGGATGAGGATCTCGGCCACTTCAGGTCGCGAGAACTCCGTCGGCGGAAGCTGTCCCTGCGACAACAGCTCGCGCACCTTCGTCCCCGAGAGGAAGACGTGGTCGTCACCCGAGTGGGGGCAGGTCTTCCCCGTCGCCATCTGACCGCACGCCTTGCACCAGAACGAGTGCTCGAAGAACATCGGCTCGACGTCGAGCTCGTGCGGCTCGAACTCGTCGAAGATGAGCTGCGCGTCGTAGGTGCCGTAGTAGTCGCCCACGCCCGCGTGGTCGCGCCCGACGATGAAGTGGGAGCAGCCGTAGTTCTTGCGGCAGATCGCGTGCCAGATCGCCTCCCGGGGCCCCGCGTAGCGCATGGCCGCCGGGAAGGAGGAGACGACGACGCGGTCCCGCGGGTAGTAGCGCTCGATCAGCGCGTCGTAGGCCTGGACCCGAACCGCCGCCGGCACGTCGTCCGACTTCGTCTCGCCGACGAGCGGGTGGACGAGGAGACCGTCCACGGTCTCGAGGGCGCACTTCGTCAGGTACTCGTGCGCACGGTGGATGGG
>DASQWP010000125.1:0-13584 GCA_035640195.1 Gaiellaceae bacterium
ATCGTCTTCATCGACGAGCTCGATGCGGTGGGGCGCAGCCGCGGGGGTAATTCGCTCAGTCACGAAGAACGCGAACAGACGCTGAACCAGCTCCTCGTCGAGATGGACGGCTTCGAGATGAAGGACAACATCATCCTGATCGCCGCCACGAACCGGCCCGACATCCTCGACCCCGCGCTCCTGCGCCCCGGCCGCTTCGACCGGCAGATCGTCGTCGACCGGCCCGACCGCAACGGCCGCCGCCAGATCCTGGAGGTGCACACGAAGGGCAAGCCGATCGACGGGAGCGTCGACCTCGACACGCTCGCCGCCGGCACGCCGGGCTTCACCGGCGCCGATCTCGCGAACCTCGTCAACGAGGCGGCGCTGCTCGCCGCGCGCCGCGGCAAGAAGACGATCGGCGACCTCGAGCTCGAGGAAGGGATCATGCGGGTCATCGCCGGGCCGGAGAAGAAGACGCGGCTCCTGTCCGAGCACGAGCGCAAGGTCACCGCCTACCACGAGATGGGTCACGCCCTCGTCGGCCACTACCTGCCGAACTGCGATCCCGTCCACAAGATCTCGATCATCAGCCGCGGGCAGGCGCTCGGCTACACGATCTCGCTTCCCGCCGAGGACAAGTTCCTGACGACGAAGCAGGCCCTCATGGACCAGATGGCGATGACGCTCGGCGGCCGCGCCGCGGAGGAGCTCGTCTTCCACGAGGTGACGACGGGCGCCGCCAACGACATCGAGAAGGTGACGGCCACCTCCAAGCACATGGTCATGCGCTACGGGATGAGCGAGAAGCTCGGCCCGCGCATGCTCGGGCGGAACCACGACCAGCCCTTCCTCGGCCGCGACATGGGCTCCGAGCCCGACTACTCCGAGGAGATCGCGCGCGAGATCGACGACGAGATCCGCCGCGTCATCGAGGAGGCGCACGAGCGCGCACGCAAGGTCCTCGCGCAGCACATGGAGGAGCTCCACCAGCTTTCCATGCTCCTCATCGAGCGCGAGACCATCGACAAGGACCAGTTCGAGCGGCTGCTCGCCGGCGAGGCGCCGGAGAGCGTCTTCCCCGAGGCGGAGTCGCCGGCTCCCGAGAAGGAGCGGGAGCCGAAGCCGCGCGTCGAGCCGAAGCCGCGGCCCTTCCCGCTCCCCGGCGCGACGATGCAGCCTCCGCCCGAGCCCGAGGGCGCGAACTAACCCTCTTGCCGAGGCTGCTTCCGCCCCTCGCTCTCGCGGGCGTCTTCGCCCTCGCAGCCTGCGGCGGCACCGAGACGGTGACCACGGAGCGCACCCTCACCGAGACCGAGACGGCCACGGAGACCGTCACCCGGACGGAGACGGTCGTCGAGGCAGCGCCGGCCGGGCTCCCCGAACCGGTCGCCGAGACGCATGCGGCCCTCCTCGCGGCTGCGCAATCGGGCGACTACGAGGCGCTGCGGCCGCTGATCCCGGACCAGTTCTCCTACACGTTCGGAGGCCCGGTCGAGGGCGGGCCGATCGCGTACTGGCAGCGCGTGGAGCAGGAGTCGAGCGACGTGCCGATCGAGATCCTGGCCCGGATCCTCGAGCTGCCGTACACGCTCGCCGGCGGCACCTACGTCTGGCCTTTTGCCTTCGACAAGCAGGAGGACGAGCTGACGCCCCACGAGCGGGAGCTCCTCGGGGATCTCGCCGACGCTTTCGGCGCGGGGAGCGGGTACCTCGGCTGGCGGGCGGGCATCGAGCCGGACGGCACCTGGCGCTTCTTCATCGCCGGCGACTAGGTGGGTGCCGCCGACGGCGGCGGTTGTCTCCCGATTGCACCTAGAAGAGGAGATAACGGCGGCGGCGGGCCTTGCTCGGCCGCGCCGGAAGCGCTTCCCCGGCCACGATCGCCGTCGGGGCATCCACGGTGAGGAAACGAGCGAGGGGGTCGTCGCCCACGGCATCTGCGGCGTCGGCCAGGCCCGCCTCCCTGATCTCCGGCGTGTGCGCGTCGCTTGCGAGTGCGTGGGCGAGGCCGAGCTCGAGCAGGCGTGCCGCGGCCTTCTGCGACGAGCGGCCGATGCGCCCGTCGAGGGAGGCGGCCGTGATCTGGACGAGCGCCCCCATTCGCACTGCCTCGGCGAGCCGGCGAGGGTCGGACTGGACGGCGCGATTGCGCTCTGGATGGGCGATGAGAGCGACGAAGCCTCGGAGGCCGAGGCCGTGGACGATCTCCTCGAGGCCCACCGGCCACCCCGAGTACGGGAACTCGAGCAGGAGGTAGCGCCCGGACTGCGCGAGGGTGAACCGGCGGAGCTCGTCGTCGTCGAGCGTCGTGAGCATGCCGAGGTCGATCTCCCCGCCGTGCAGCACCTCGACCGGGATGGCCTGCTCGGCGAAGTCGCGCCGCAGCTCCTCGACGCGCTCCTCCATTTGCTCGGGGCGCGTCGGGTAGTCGTTGCGGACGTGCGGGGTCGCTGCGATCGCCGTCACACCCTCGGACGCGGCCAGCCGTGCCAGCGCACGGGCCTCTTCGATCGTGCGGGCCCCGTCGTCGAGCCCCGGGAGTATGTGCGAATGGAGATCGATCATCGGCGTCGGAGCGCCGTAGGATACGCTCGCCTCGTGCGATCCCCGCTCGAGCAGGCCTTTCCGCGGCCGTCCGTGCTCGGGGTGGTGAACGTGACGCCCGATTCGTTCTCGGACGGCGGGCGCTTCCTCTCGCCCGAGGTCGCAATCGCGCAGGCACGGCGGCTCCTCGGCGAGGGTGCCGCGCTCGTCGACGTCGGAGGCGAGTCGACTCGGCCCGGCGCCGAGCCGGTCTCGGCCGACGAGGAGCTGCGCCGGCTCCTGCCGGTGCTCGAAGGACTCCAGGGCGTGCCCGTCTCGGTCGACACGTCGAAGGCGGAGGTCGCCCACCGGGCGCTCGCGCTCGGGGCCGTGCTGGTCAACGACGTCACCGCGCTCCGGGCCGACCCCGAGCTCGCCGGCGTGGTCGCGGACGGCGGCGCCTATCTCTGCCTCATGCACATGCTCGGCGACCCGCGCACGATGCAGGAGGACCCGCGCTACGAGGACGTCGTCGCCGACGTCTGCGCCTTCCTGGAGGAGCGGCTCGCCTTTGCGGTCGCCGCGGGGATCCCGGAGGAACGGATCTGCCTCGATCCCGGAATCGGCTTCGGCAAGACCGTGGAGCACAACCTCGAGCTTCTGGCCCGACTCGACGAGCTCGTGGCCCTGGGGCGACCGGTGCTCGTCGGCGCCTCGCGGAAGCGCTTCCTCGGGCGGCTCCTGGGCGACCCGGACGCGCTGACGGGCCCTGTCGCGGCGGGGGTCGCCGTCGCCGTCCTCGCGTACGAGCGCGGCGCCTCGCTCTTCCGCGTCCACGACGTCCGCGAGCACGTCGAGGCGCTCGCGGCAGCCAGGTCGCTCGTTCGATGACCGAGGTCGCGATCGAGGTTCAGGGGCTGGAGGTCAAGGGATTCCACGGCGTGCTCCCCGAGGAACGGCAGAGTGGGCAGCCGTTCGTCTTCGACATCCTCCTCATCGCCCACGACGCAGGCATCCGCAGCGACGAGCTCGCGGACACGGTCGACTACACGGCCGTCGTCACCTGCGTGCGGAAGCTCTGCGAGGAGCGGCGCTTCAACCTGATCGAGGCTCTCGCCGCCGCGGTCGCGGACGAGCTCGTGGACAAGTTCCCCGTCTCGCGGGTACGCGTCCGCGTTCGCAAGCCGGAGGTACAGCTGGACGTCCCGGTCGAATACGCGGCGGCGACCATCGAGCGCGCCCGCAGGTGAGGGCGTATGTCGGGCTCGGTGCGAACCTGGGCGACCGCGAGCAGACGATTCGGCGGGCCGTCCAGCTTCTCGAGGGCGAGCCGGGGATCGAGGTCGTCGCCGTCTCGCGGCTCCTCGAGACCGATCCGGTCGGCTATCTCGACCAGCCGCGGTTCCTGAACGGCGCGGCGGCGCTCGAGACGAGTCTCGGCGCCGGCGACCTCCTCGGGCTCCTGCTCGCCGTCGAGCGCGAGCTCGGGCGTGACCGCAGCGGCGAGGAGCGCTTCGGCCCGCGCACGATCGACCTCGACCTGCTCCTCCACGGGCGGGAGGAGATCGACGAGCCGGGTCTCAGGGTGCCGCACCCGCGGCTGGCCGAGCGACGCTTCGTCCTCGAGCCGCTCCACGAGCTCGAGCCCGAGCTCACGCTCCCGGACGGCCGCCGCGTCGCCGATCTTCTGGAAGGGGTGCGCGGGTCGTCCCCGTGAAGCATCGTCCCGGGCGGCCGTGTCCAGGTGCCAGGCACGGGGGCATGTCCGAAGCGGCCGCGTCCGGGGCCAGGCCCCGGACGGGGCCGAAGGGGAGGTGGCTCGCAGGTGCAGGTGGCGCTGCCCCAACCCGTAGGCTGCTCTCCGACTTCAACCGGCAAGAGACCCAGCCTTGTTCGACCACGTGACGATCCGCGTCTCCGACCGGGAGGCGACCCGGCGCTTCTACGAGACGGTCCTCGCGCCGCTCAGGCAAGCGATCTCGCATTCGGGCGGCTACTTCGACGAGTGGAACGACTTCGGAGTGGCGCAAGCCGCGAGGACCCGCCCGGTGACGCGCCGCCTGCACGTCGCGTTCGTCTCGCGCTCGCGCGAGGACGTGGACGCGTTCTGGCGGACGGGCACCGAGGCGGGATATGCGAGCGACGGCGAGCCGGGCCTGCGGCCGGAGTACCACGAGGACTACTACGGCGCTTTCCTGCTCGATCCGGACGGGAACAGCGCCGAGGCCGTGTACCACGGCCGCCCACGCGCGGGCGGCAACCTGATCGACCACCTCTGGATCCGCGTCGCCGATCTCGAGGCGTCGAGGCGGTTCTACGAGACCGTGGCGCCGGTCCTCGGGCTGCAGACGAGGACGAGCGACCGAGCAGAGCGCCTCCACGTCGCGGCGCGCGACCGCTCCTTCGCACTGGTTCCCGGCGATCCGAGCGAGAACCTCCACGTGGCGTTTCCCGCTCCCGGCAACGCGGCGGTGGACGAGTTCCACCACGTCGCGCTCGCCGCCGGCTACCGCGACAACGGGGCGCCCGGCGAGCGGCGGCGCTACCACCCGGGCTACTACGGCGCGTTCGTCCTCGACCCGGACGGCAACAACGTCGAGGCTGTCCACCACCACCGGTAGCCCGCCGCGGTGAGAATGGCCGGACCCTGATGCGCTCCTATGTCGTGACCGGAGGCGGGCGCGGGATCGGCCGGGCGCTCGTCGAGCGGCTCGCGGAGGACGGGCACGTGGTCGCGGTCGATCTCGACGCCGACGCGCTCGTATGGGCCCGCGAGCATCCGCGGGTGACTGCGCTTGCGGGGGATGCCGGCGACGAGGCCGTTGCCGCAGAGGCCGCCGATGCCGCCGAGACGGCCGCCCCGCTCGCCGGCTGGGTCAACAACGCCGCGGTCTTTCGAGACGTGGCTCTTCACGCCGTCCCGTCGAGCGAGGTGCTGGAGCTGGTCGCCCTGAACCTCGGGCTCGCCGTGACCGGCTGCGCGACTGCGGTCCGGCGCTTTCTCGCCGGCGGGAGCCCGGGCGCCATCGTCAACGTGTCCTCCCATCAGGCCCAACGTCCCGTGCCGGGGGCTCTGGCGTACGCGACGGCCAAGGCCGCCGTCGAGGGGCTGACGCGCGCGCTCGCCGTCGACTACGGCCCTCGCGGGATCCGCACGAACGCCGTCGCCCTCGGATCGATCGCCACCGAGCGCTATCAGGTCCTCCTCGAAGAGCGGGGCGGGACCGACGAGGAGATGCGCCTCCTCCACCCGCTCGGCCGCGTGGGCCGGCCCGAGGAGGTGGCGGCCGTCGTCGCTCACCTGCTCTCGCCTGACGCCGGCTACGTCAACGGCGCGATCGTGCCGGTGGACGGCGGGCGGGCCGTCCTCGGCCGAGATCCGGAGGCGCGTGATGTCGCGCCGTGAAGGCGCTCCGCATCGAAGGTAGCCGGACGCTGCTCGATAGAATGCGTGCATGTCGCACCTCGACGAGCTCGACGAGTACGAGGCCGAGCTCGAGCTCCGTCTGAAGCGGGAGTACTCGGCCGTCTTCGGCCTCTTCCACTACTGCATCGTCACGCAGGACTCGACGTACCTCTGCAACAGGCACGAGCTCAAGGTCCTGCCCCAGACGACCTACCCGTTCTTCCACCTGACGATGGAGGACGTGTGGGTCTGGGACAAGAACCGCCCGACGCGGATCATCCCGCGGGCGGAGGTCTACACCTCGAGCGACGTCACCATCGAGGAGCTGCGCGGCGAGGGCGAGAGCCCGCCTCTGACGCCCGAGACGCTCGCCCAGAAGCTCGGCGAGACGCTCGCCGGCGACGACGACCTCTCGTAGGCCGCGACGCGATGTTGCTGGCCGTCGACGTCGGCAACACGCAGACCGCTCTCGCGCTCTTCGACGGGGCGGAGCTCGTCGAGAGCTGGCGCGTCGCCACGGAGGCCGAGCGAACCGGGGACGAGGTCGCCGCGCTCGTCGCCCGCCTGCTCGAGCTCCGCGACCTCGGCTTCGAGGACGTGGCCGCCGTGGCCCTCTCCTCGACGGTTCCGGTGCTCGTCCGGGCCTACGAGGAGGTCGCCCAGCGCTACGCTCACGCACCGCTCATGGTGCTCGGGCCGGGCGTCAAGACCGGCGTCCCGATTCTCTACGACGATCCGCGCGAGGTCGGCCCCGACCGGATCGCCAACGCTGTGGCCGCGCGCGAGCGGTATGGCGCCCCCTGCATCGTCGTCGACTTCGGCACCTCGACGAACTTCGACGCCGTCTCCGAGGCGGGTGAGTACGTCGGGGGAGTCCTTGCGCCCGGGATCGAGGTCTCCATGGACGCGCTCTTCCTCCGCGCCGCGCGCCTCCGAAGGGTGGACTTCGTGGAGCCGCCGGCGGTGATCGGGAAGACGACCGCCTCCTCCCTGCAGTCGGGGCTGGTCTACGGCTTCGCGGGCCAGGTGGACGGGATCGTCAGGCGCATGCGCGCCGAGCTGGGCGACACGACCCCCGTGGTCGCCACCGGAGGCCTGGCCGAGCTGATCGCGCCGCACTCAGAGACGATCGAACGGGTCGATCCGCTCCTCACGCTCGAGGGCCTCCGGCTCGTCTGGGACCGCAACCGGTGAGGCCGCCTCCTCTCTCCTGACGACGACCTCGTCCAGGTGCGCGCGCGAGAGCGGACTCGCCCAGAGCCCCTCCACCCACGGGCGACGGAGAAGCATCGCCCGCCCGTAGGAAAGCGGAAGAATGCCTGCGTGCTCGGCCACCCAGAGCCGGTCGATCTCGTGGTACAGGCGCAGGCGCTCACTCTGGTCGCCGAGCGCTCGTGCCTCGGCGAGCAGCTCGTCGATGTCCTCGTCGCGGTAGAACGACCACCCGCTCCGGAACAGGCCGTGGAAGAAGCCGTCCGGATCCGGGTAGTCGGCCGTCCAGCCGTTCAGCCAGAGGTCACAGCCCGCGAAATCTTCCGGGTCGTGACCGAGGGTGCGAGTGACGCGCACCCGCGCCCCGAGCTTGGCCCACTCCTCGACCAGGAAGTCGGGGTCGAAGACCGATGACTTGGGAAAGCCGAGCTCGAGCTCCGGCAGGCCCCGCCCTTCCGGGTAGCCCGCGTCGGCCAGCAGTCGGCGCGCGCGCTCCATGTCGTACTCGAGGCCGACCCGGTAGGAATGGCCCGGCATCGCCGGCGGGATGGCGCCGCCCCTGGTCGCCGCCCGCTGCAGGCTGCCGCTCGCGGCGACCAAGCGCTCGCGGTCGAGCGCGGCGCAGAACGCCTTGCGGACGTGCTCGTTCGCAAACGGCCCCTCCGTCGCTCTGAAGCCGATGTAGTGAAGGGAGAGCTCGGGGAGGACCTCGCTCAGCGTGTCGGGGGCGCTCTCGCCGCCCGCCCTGGGCGTCCGCAGGACGTCGTAGTGGCCCTCGCGCCATGCCTCGAGCTCGTGCTGGCCCTTCGCCGTGAAGGTGACGTGGATCTCGCGCACGTTCCCCCGCGGCCCGACCCAGTGGGGGTTGGCGACGAGGAGAGCAGACTCCTCCGTCCACTCGGAGAGGGCGAACGGCCCGTTGCCGACGAGGTTCTCGGGCCTGCGCCACTCCTCGCCCAGCTCCTCGCAGCGGTGGCGCGGCCACGGGAACGCCCACGGCGAGGTCAAGATGTAGGGGAAGTAGCTCCGCGGCTCCCGCAGCCGCACCTCGAGCGTCCGGTCGTCGAGCGCCTCGGCGCTCTCCACGTCCTCCATCAGGAAGGCCGTGCGCGACTGCTCCTCGCGCATGCTCCGCCAGGCAAAGGCGAAGTCCTCCGCCGTCAGCGGCTCGCCGTCGCTCCAGCGCACCCCCTCGCGCAGGCGGAAGAGATAGGTGAGCCCGTCGCCGGAGACGCGCATGTTGTCGGCCATCGCGGGGACCACATTGAGCTCGCGGTCGACGAGGAGCAGGCCTCGGAAGAGATGCTCGACGATCTGTCCGCCCTCGGTCGAGTACACCTCGTCCGGCGCGATCTCGCCGGGGCGGTGCATGGACGTCTCGATGCGCTCGGTCGGCTCGGGAGGCGGCGTCTCCTCCACGTTGCAGGAGAAGGCCTCGTCGTACATCTCCTCCGCCTTCTCGAAGTCGAAGGCGAGGTGGTACGCGAGCGCCATCTTGAAGAGCGTGTCGCGGGCGCGGCGTTCGTCGCCGACCCGTGCCAGCATTGTGCGGGCCTTCTTGTAGTGCTCGAGCGCCTCGCGGTCGGCGTAGACGGCGCGGGCCGCGTCGCCGGCCTTCAGGAGGTACTCGACCGCCTTCTCCGGCTCGTCGGCCTCGCTGAAGTGGCGCGCGAGCAGGGCGTACGCCTCCTCGGGCGAGTCGCGGTAGATCTCCTCGAGCGCCTCGCCCACCTTCCTGTGCAGCTTGCGCCGCTTCGTCTCGACCAGGCCGCCGTAGGCCACCTCCTGGACGAGCCCGTGGCGAAAGCGGTACTCGGGATTCGGACGGCGCCGCTTCTCGACGATGAGATCGAGGCGCTGGAGCTCCGTGAGGGCGCGCATGAGCTGGTCGCGCGGGACGAGCTTCTCGAGGAGCGGGAGGCCGAACGTGCGGCCGATGACCGCGGCGACGGAGAGCACCTCGCGGGCGTCGGGCTCGAGGCGGTCGAGCCGCGCCTGCAGGGCGCCCTGGACGAGCGCCGGCACGACGAGCTCGTCCTCGCCGACGGCCAGCTTCCAGCTTCCGTTCTCGCGGCGAAGGGCGCCGCGCTCGACGAGGTCCCGCAGCGCCTCCTCCAGGAAGAAGGGATTGCCGCCCGAGCGCTCGGCGAGGAGCTCCGCGACCGACTCCGGCACCTCGCCCTCGGCCACGTTGCCGACCAGCACCCGTGAGGAGTCGGCCGGGAGCGGCCGCACCTCGACCTCGCGGTAGCGGTGCGGATAGCGCTGGCGGGCACGCTCCCCGAGGCGCCACGACCCGTGCTCGCGCTCGCTCCGGTAGAGGAAGAAGAGGGCGGCGGCGGACTCCTCCGTCACGCCGAGGAGCGACTCGAGCAGCTCGAGCGTCGCCTCGTCCGCCCAGTGCAGGTCCTCGAACACGAGGCAGAGCGGCAGCTCCTCCGAGAGCTTGCTCACGAAGTCGAAGAAGACCTCGAACGTGCGCGTCTGGATGGACTCCCGGTTCAGCTCGCGGATCGACTGGGCCGCGTCCGGCTCGAGCGTGAGCCCGAGCAGGCTGGCGAAGAAGGGGTAGACCTCGTCGGCGTCCTCCGGCCCGAAGAGGTGCGCGAGCTCCGCCTTCAGCTCGAGACGGACGCGCGCCTCCGGCGTCGACGCCCCGACCTCGAGCCACTCGCGCAGGAGCTCGCGGATCGGCCAGTAGGGGAAGCTCTGCGCGTACGAGACGCCGCGCGCCTCGATGAAGCGGACGCGATCCCTGTAGCGGCTGCGGACTTCCCAGACGAGGCGCGTCTTGCCGATGCCCGGCTCGCCGATGATGGAGACGATCGCTCCGCGCCCGTCGACGAGCGCCTCCATCGTGCGCTCGAGCACCGTGAGCTCGAAGTCGCGCCCGACCAGCGGGAGCGTCGGCGGCTCCGCCTCCGCTTCACGCAGCCGCGTGACCCGGAAGGTCTCGACGGGCTCGCCCACGCCCTTGAGCTCTTGCAGCCCGAGCTCCTCGAGCTCGAAGCAGGACTCCACCTGCCGTTTCGTCGTCGGGCTGATGAGAACGCCGCCTTCCTCGGCCAGCTCCTGGAGCCGGGAGGCGACGTTCACGGTGTCGCCGAGCGCGTTCCAGGGATCGTAGGACTCGTCGCCGTCCCGCTGCACCCCGACGACGACCGGGCCCGTGTGGACGCCGATCCGCACCGAGAGCTGGACCCCGTAGGCCGCCTCGACCTCGTGCGCGTACTGGGCGATCGCGCGCTGGATGGCGAGAGCGGCGCGCACGGCGCGCTCCGAGTCGTCCTCGTGCGCGACGGGAGCGCCGAAGAAGGCGAGCATCTCGTCCCCGACGAGTTGGGCGACGGTGCCGTCGAAGCGGCGCACCTGCTCGGTCATGATCCGCATGACCTCGTCGATCAAGAACTTCGAGCGCTCGGGGCCGAGCTTCTCGCCGATCGCGGTCGAGCCCGCCACGTCGGCCACCAGCACCGAGACGATCCTGCGCTCGCCGGTCGCGACTGCCATACGAGAGTTATAGCTGCGCGGGGCGGGCGCTCAGCCGCCGCCGTAGGCGGAGATCGGGAGGTCGAGGAGGACGTCGTCCTCTGCGGGTAGATCGCCCTCCAGACGGGCCAGGACGTCGCCTGCGCCGGGCGCGGCTGCGAAGAGGCGCTCCTCGACCGCCCCCAGCGTCTCCAGACGGACGAGCTCCTGCTTGAACGGCTTGGGGAAGCGCCCCCGGCCGAGGTACCAGCCGTAGAACTTCTTCAGGAAGCCGTGTGCACGCCGCTCTCCCAGCTCGCCGACCGTCGCCCGCATGAAGAGCACGAGCTCGGCGACCACCTCCGCGCGTCCAGGCTCACCCTCGAGGCGGCCGGCGATCTCGCCGATCGCCCAGGGGTTGCCCTGCGCGGCGCGGCCGACCATGACGGCGCTCGCGCCGGTCTCGGCCAGGACTTCGCGCGCGCGCGCGCGCGAGGTGACGTCGCCGGAGGCGACGACCGGCACGTGGACGAGCTCGACGAGCTCCGCGCTGAGCGCGTGGTCGGCGGTGCCCGTATACATCTGCCGCGCGGAGCGCGGATGCAGGGTGAGCGATGCAGCTCCGACGTCGACGAGCCTCGGCCCGAGCTCGAGGGCGGCGCGGGAGCCGTCCTCGAGGCCGCGGCGCATCTTGACCGTGACCGGCACGTCCACGGCCGCCGCGACCGCCTCGACGATGCCGCAGGCGCGGTCGGGGTCCTCGAGCAGGGTGGCGCCCGCGCCGGTCTTCGTCACCTTGCGGACGGGGCATCCGAAGTTGACGTCGACGAGGTCGGCGCCGGCGTCCTCCACCATGCGGGCCGCCTCCGCCATCACGCCCGGCTCGGAGCCGAAGATCTGCACCGCGAGCGGCCGCTCGTCGCGGCCGATCCGCAGGTAGCCGAGCGTGCGCTCGTTCCCGTGGGAGAGCCCCGCGCAACTCACCATCTCGGAGCAGACGAGCCCGGCCCCGAAGCGGCGGCCCTGGCGGCGGAACGCCTGCACGCTCACGCCCGCCATGGGAGCGAGGACGATTCGCGTCGGGATCTCGACGTCGCGGATGTGCCAGGAGGACTGGATCTCGACGGCCATCGGAGAAGGGAATCGTAGCCTCCGCACGAACGTCTGCCCGCTTGACGAACCGGCTACAATTCCGGGCTGCGACGGTGCCGAGGGGCACCGCGTTTGTGTGTCAGGGGCCTACGGAGGAACTGCAGTGAAGGAAGTCATTCTCACTCCCAACGGGCATGCCAAGCTCAAAGAGGAGATCGAGCACCTCTCGACCGTCAAGCGTCGCGAGGTTGCGGAGCGCATCAAGCAGGCGCGCGAGTTCGGCGACATCGCCGAGAACTCGGAGTACGACGACGCCAAGAACGAGCAGGCGATGCTCGAGCATCGGATCGCGATGCTCCAGGAGCGGTTGAAGGCGGCGCGCGTGATCGAGGCGAACGAGGTGACGACGGACGTCGTCAGCGTCGGCACGATCGTCCGCCTGCGCGACGTCGACGCCAGGGAGACGATCGAGTACACGATCGTCGGCTCGGCCGAGGCCAACCCCGCGGAGCAGAAGCTCTCGAACGAGTCGCCCGTGGGGCGGGCCATCCTCGGTCGCAAGAAGGGCGAGACCGTCGAGGTCGCCGCGCCCCGTGGATCGCTGAAGTACAAGATCATGGACATCAAAGCCGCCTAGCGCGCTCCTGGCCGGCGGGTCGCTCCCGCCGGGCGAAGCCCGGCTCCGCCGACCCGCCTCACGCCGCTGGCGGCCGGTTCTGCGAGGGCCCGTGCCCTGGCACTGTGCCCTCTTGCCCCCGACCCCCCAGCGGCGCGCCAGAAGCCCGCTAGGGACGTACACTCGCCGCCACGTGTTCGAGCGGTTCACGGAGAGAGCGCGGCAGGTCGTCGTCTTCGCCCAGGACGAGGCGCGCGCCCTCAAGCACAACTACATCGGCACGGAGCATCTCCTCCTCGGGCTCCTGCGCGAGGAGGAGGGGCCGGCCGCGCGGGTGCTCGAGGGTCTCGATGTCACCGTGGAGGAGGTTCGCGCCCAGGTTGCGCGCATCATCGGCGAGGGCGAGCAGGCCGCGAGCGGGCAGATCCCGTTCACCCCGCGCGCGAAAAAGGCGCTCGAGCTGTCCCTGCGCGAAGCGCTCTCCCTCGGGCACAACTACATCGGCACGGAGCACGTCCTGCTGGGCCTCGTGCGCGTGGACGAGGGCGTCGCCGCGAGAATCCTGCTCGACTTCGACGCCGACGCCGAGAAGGTGCGCGCCGAGGTGCTCCGCGCGCTCGGCCCTCACCCCAAGCCCGTCGATCCGGAGCTTCGAGCCGAGATCGAGCGCGTGCGGGCCGAGAAGGAGGAGGCTTTCGCGAGAGGGGATGAAAAGCAAGCCGCGGCGCTGGAGGCCACGGAGCGTCGCCTAAGGCGGATCGCCGAGCCGATGCCTCTCCCTCCCGGGTGGATCCGCGCGCGTGACGTCGCGATCCCGTTCGCCTTCGGCTGGCTCCTCTTCGGGGTGGCCCTGGCGGTCGGCATCCTCGTCGGCTGGGCCATCTGGGGCCTGTGACGGCGGCGCTTCCCACGCGCTTCCCGGACCGGGACGAGGTGGCCGCGGTACGCGCCGAGGCGGAGGCGCTCGAGCCGGGCGCCGAGGGGTCGGAGCGGCGACGGCTGGCCGGTCGCGTGCTCGCCCGCCGGGGGCACGGCAAGCTCGTCTTCCTCGACCTCGTCGACCGCTCCGGCCGGATCCAGCTCCTCTGCGAGGCCGACCGCGCGGGGCCGGTCGCCGTCGACCTGGGTGACATCGTCGGCGTGACCGGCGCGCCCGCCAGGACGCGCCGGGGCGAGCCGTCGCTCGCCGTGGACGAGCTCGAGCTCCTGGCCAAGATCAAGCGGCCGCTCCCTGACACCTTCCACGGGCTCGTGGACACCGAGACCCGCTATCGCAGGCGCTACC
>DASQWP010000126.1:0-4691 GCA_035640195.1 Gaiellaceae bacterium
GCCGCCCGGCCGAGAGCGCGCAGCGGCTGCGGCTCGGCCGCTGCGCCCGGAGTCCGGGAGGCCCAGAGCGCGAGCCCCGTCGCCAGGCCGGCGACGGCGACGAAGGCCGGGCGGGGCCCGACCGCCTCCGCGAAGGCACCCAAGGCAGGGCCGAGCAGCGCCCCGAAGACGGCGGAGCCGATCGCGGTTCCGAGCATCTCGCCGCGGCGCTCGCGCGGCGTGCGGGCGATGAGCCAGACGAGCGCGCCCGCCCACGAGAGCGCGCTTCCGAACCCCTGGGCCAGGCGAGAGATTCCCAGCGTCCACGCGTCCCCCGCGAACCCGAAGCCCAGGCTCGCCACGGCCATGAGGGCGAGCCCCGCGAGCACGGCGCGCTTGGGGCCGAGGCGCGAGGCTGCGAGTCCCCCCGGGAGCGCGCCCACGAGGGCTCCCGCCGCGTAGGTGGCGACGAGGAGCCCGGAGCCGCCCTTGGAGAGGTCGAACTCCTCGGAGTAACGCGGCAGAAGCGGCACGAGCGCCGCGTAGAGCATCGTGTCCACGAGGACGATCGAGCAGACGAGGAGGAGCAGCCGGCGCACCAACGCCCGAAGCTAGCATCAGGCGCGTGCGCCGCGAGTTCTCGGCCGGCGGGGTCGTCGTCCGCCGCCTCAAGGGCGGCTGGCACATGGCCGCCATCCGCCCGGCGGGGAAGGTCGACGTCTGGGCGCTCCCCAAGGGACTGATCGCCCGAGGCGAGAGCGCGGCGGAGACCGCCGCTCGGGAGGTCACGGAGGAGACGGGTCTCGAGGGGCGCCTCTTGGAGAAGCTCGGCGACGTCCGCTACGTCTACAGCTGGAAGGGGGAGCGCGTCTTCAAGGTGGTGAGCTTCTTCCTCTTCCGGGCCGGACGAGGACGGCTCGGCGACATCCCGCCCACGCACCGCCACGAGGTGGCCGAGACCCGCTGGCTGCCGCTCGACGAAGCACCGCGTCTCCTGGCCTACAAGGGAGAGCGCGAGATGGCCGAGAAGGCGCGAGGGCTGATGGCGGACGACCCTCTATGATTCGGGCGCTTCCGTGCCTGCTCCCGGCTCGATGTACGCCCTCAACTTCTACTCGCCGATCGTCGCCGACCAGCTGCGCAGCCGACGCAAGACGGCCACGATCCGGCTGGGCGACAAGTCTCGGAAGTACCAGAAGGGGATGGTCGTCCAGGTGCTCGTGGGCCTCCGCTACGGCCCGCGCGAGAAGATCTTCGACGCCGTCGTCGACAAGGTCGAGGTGAAGCCGCTCGCGGAGTGCTCGCCCCGCGAGCTCGAGAAGGACAACCCCGAGATCCGCCGCACCGAGGACATGGCTCACTTCCTCGGCCAGCTCTACAACCGGGAGGTGACCGAGGAGGCCGTGGTCACCGTCATCCACTTCTCCGAGATCCTCGCGTCCTAGCCGGAGCCGGTGGACGTCGTCACGGGAGCCTTCTCCTTCACGGGAAGGTACGTCGCCGCGCGCTTGCTCGAGCTCGGCCGGGAGGTGCGGACCCTGACGCGGAGAGCCCAGAGCGAGAGCCCGTTCGGCGACCGCGTCCGGGCTGCACCGCTCGACTTCGCCGACCAGCCCGCCCTGGCGGAGAGCCTCCGGGGAGCGGACACGCTCTACAACACGTACTGGATCCGCTTCCCGCGGGCCGGCCTCACCTTCGAGCAGGCGACGGCGAACACGAGGACGCTGCTCGAGGCGGCGGCCGCGGCCGGCGTGCGGCGCGTCGTGCAGCTCAGCGTCACGAACGCCTCTGCGGATTCGCCCTTCCCCTACTTCCGGGAGAAGGCGGCGGTCGAGGCGGCCGTCGCCGAATCCGGCCTCTCCTTCGCAATCGTGCGCCCGACGCTCCTCTTCGGCACCGGCGAGGTGCTGGTCAACAACGTCGCCTGGCTGCTGAGACGGTCGCCACTCTTCCTGGTGCCGGGGTCGGGCTGCTACCTCGTACAGCCGGTCGCAGCCGAGGACGTGGCCGAGCTCTGCGTCGAGGCCGCCTCCTCCACGGAGGACTCGGTGATCGAAGCGGCCGGGCCGGATGTCTTCACGTTCGAGGAACTCGTCCGCCTCGTGCGCGCCGTCATCCACGGGCGGGCTGCCATCGTCCACGGCAGCCCGAGGCTCACGCTGGCGCTGTGCCGCTGCCTCGAGCCCCTCGCCGGCGACACCGTCCTCACACGGGATGAGCTCGGGAGCCTGATGGCGAGCCTGCTCGCCGCCGAGAGCCGCCCTCTCGGTGCGAGGCGCTTCGAGGAATGGCTCACTGCGAGGAGGGACTCGCTCGGAACGAGCTTCGCCTCCGACCTTCGGAGGCCCTGGGGCTAGCGTCCAACCTTGCGAATCGGGCCGCCGAACGCCCGCGGTGCCCTGAGCGCCGTTCCGCACGCTTCGCAGTCGATCGCGAAGACGGAGCTGAAGCGGGCTTCGCAGGCGGGGCAGCGGTGCCGCATCTCGCCCCCGCAGGAGGGACATCGCTCCGGTAGCTCCGCCTCGCTCTCCTCGAAGTAGCGCTGAGCGTGGCCGCATGCGAGACAGAACGCAACCCAGTCGCCGAGGGTCTTCCGGCGCTCCTCGCGGAGCCAGTCCGAGGCCTTCCCCACGCTTCAAGCGTAACGCTAGAGTGTCGGCGGCCCATGGCGATCGCCCGGGAAGCAGAGCCTGTCAGCTCACTGAGCGAGATCAAGGAGGTCGGCCTCGACCGCGAGGACCTACTCGGCGTCTTTCGACATCTCGTCCTCACGCGCGGCATCGAGGAGCGCGGCCACATCCTCTACCGGCAGGGGAAGATCCCCGGCAGCTTCTACACCGGTCGCGGCAACGAGGCGGCCGCCGTCGGCGTCGCCACCGCGATGGGCGCCGAGGACGTCGGCACGCCGCTCCACCGGGACATGGGCGTCCACGTCGTCCGCGGCGTCGAGCCCTGGCGCATCTTCGCCCAGTACATGGGCAAGGAGGACGGCCCGACGAAGGGGAAGGACGGGAACGTCCACATGGCCGACTCCCGGCTGGGCCTGATCGCCATGGTCAGCCACCTGCCGGCCATGCTCCCGGTGGCGGTCGGCTGCGCGCTGGCCTTCCGCATCCGCGAGGAGAAGCGCGTGGCCGTGGGCTGGTTCGGCGAGGGCGCGGCCGCGCGGGGAGACTGTCACGAGGCGATGAACCTCGCCGGAGTCCGGCGGCTGCCGGTCGTCTTCATCTGCGACAACAACCAGTGGGCGTACTCGACGCCGACGCACCTCGAGTATGCGAGCGAGCACGTCGCCGACCGAGCGGAGGCGTACGGGTTCGACGGGATCGTCATCGACGGCACCGACGTCCTGGCCGTCTACCGGGAGACCAAGAAGGCGATCGAGAAGGCGCGTGAGGGCGGCGGCCCGACGCTGCTCGAGCTTCTCAGCCTCCGCATGGAGGGACACGCCGTCCACGACGACGCCTCCTACGTCCCCAGGGAGATGCTCGAGGAATGGGCCAAGCGCGATCCGCTCGAGCGCTTCCGCTCCTGGCTGCGCGAGAACGCCGACTTCTCGGACGACGAGGAGGACGAGATCCGCGGCGAGGTCAAGAAGCTCCTGAACGACGCGATCAAGCGCGCCGACGAGAGCTCCCTCCCCGAGGTGTCCTCGCTCCTCGAGGGCGTCTACGCCACGCCGGAAGACCTCGACACGCCGCACCACAAATAAGCTCCATGGCCGAGAAGACCTACCTGCAAGCGATCTCCGACGGGCTCCGCGGGGAGATGCGCCGCGACAAGCGCGTGTTCGTGATCGGCGAGGACGTCGGCGTCTACGGGGGCGCCTTCAAGGTGACGCAGGGCTTCCAGGAGGAGTTCGGCGAGTGGCGCGTGATCGACGCCCCGCTCTCCGAGACGGCCATCGTCGGCGGCTGCACCGGCGCCGCGATCATGGGGCTGCGGCCGGTCGCCGAGATGCAGTTCGCGGACTTCATCTCGTGTGCGTGGGATCACCTCGTGACGGTGGCCGCCAAGCAGCGCTACCGCGCCGGGACGGCCGTGCCGATGGTCGTCCGGCTCCCGTCGGGCGGAGGGTTCTCCGGCGGGCCCTTCCACTCCCAGAACCCGGAGTCGAGCTTCGCGCACATCCCCGGCCTCAAGGTCGTCTGCCCCGCGACCCCCGCCGACGCGAAGGGCCTGCTCGTCAGCGCGATCGAGGATCCGAACCCCGTTCTCTACTTCGAGCACAAGCACCTCTACCGCCGCATCAAGGACGACGTCCCGGACGAGCGCTTCACCGTCCCGTTCGGCGAGGCCCGCGTCCATCGGGAGGGCGACGACGTCACGGTCGTCACGTGGGGCGCGATGGTCTACACGGCGGCGGAGGCGGCGCAGAAGCTCGAGGAGGACGGGCTCTCGGTCGAGATCCTCGACCTGCGGACGCTGACGCCGTGGGACAAGAAGGCGGTGCTCGCCTCCGTCGAGAAGACGTCGAAGGCGCTCGTCCTCCATGAGGACACCCACACGGGCGGCTTCGGCGCCGAGATCGTGGCCACGATCGCCGAGGAGGCCTTCGAGCACCTCGACGCGCCCGTGAGGCGGATCACCGCCCCGGACACGCCGGTGCCCTTCTCGCCGCCGCTCGAGAAGGCGTTCATCCCCCAGGTGGAGGACATCGTCGCCGGCGTCAAGGACCTGGCCGAGTACTAGGGAACCGCGAAGCCATGGCA
>DASQWP010000127.1:0-6452 GCA_035640195.1 Gaiellaceae bacterium
ACGTCGCGGCGGGCTCCCGGCTGACGCGCGACCAGAGGAGCTCGGCCCGCCCGAGCCGCCGAGTCAGCTCGCTCGCTAGGAGCTCGACGAGCCCGCGCCCGCGTACCTCGAGCAGCTCGGGAGCGCCGCTCGAGACGACGGTCAGGTACTGGCCTTGCGCGGGCTCGTGCCCGGTCAGCCGTCCGCGATCGAACACCCAGTGCGCCGGGCTCCCGAGCAAGGCCGCGAGCTCGTAGCGGAGCAGCGGGCGGTCGAAGAGGAAGTGCGCGCTCACGATCGGGGAGTCCTCGAGCGGGAGCGCGGGCTCGCCGAGGAGTCGCGCGCTCTCTCCGGGCGGCAGCGCGAGCACGAACGCCTCGGCCTCCACGCGCTCGCCCCCGGCGAGGATCGCGGCACCCGCCTCGATCTCCGTCACGCGGATCCCCGTCCGCACGGTCGCGCCCCCGGCCGCGAGCGCACGCCCGGCAGCTTCGCCGTGCATCGCCCCGAGCGGCGCCAGCGGCAGCACGAGATCGCCGTCCCCGCGCGTGCCGAGGAGCGCGGTCTGCACGGTGAAGACAGCTGGCGCGGCGCTCACCTCCTCGCTCCGCAGGTTGAGCGCCGGGCGGATGAAGACGTCCCAGAAGCGGTCGATCGCCCCCTGGGACTGGCCGAGGCCGCGCAGGAGCGCGGCAAACGTCTGGTCGTCGTGCTCCTCCGGCCGGAGCCGCCCGAGGCGCCGGATTACACGTGCGACGCCGAGCCGGTCGCCGGGCGAGAGATGGCGGTACCGCAACAGGGTCGGGGCGCCCGCCCCGATCCGCGCCACGGAGCCGTCTTCGCCGATCACCGGTAGCGAGAGCGGCTCGCGCCGCACGGACTCCCCCTGTCCGACGTCCTCCAGGAACCGGAGATAGGTCGTGAAGCACCCCAGGGCGATGTGCTGCCCGTTGTCGGGCGGCGGATCGGGGTCGCCTTCGCGGGCGGGGAGCGTCTGAACGGCGCCGCCGAGCGTCGGCCTCGCCTCCAGGACGGTAACCTCGTGGCCCGCACGGACGAGCTCGAGCGCCGCGGCGAGGCCTGCCAGCCCCCCGCCCACGACGACCGCCCTCACAGCGCCGCTACGGCCCGCACCTTGCCGGCCGCCGAGAGGCGGGGCCGCTCGCTGAAGACGTCGAAGTCCCGCGCCCGCATCTGCTCGAGGAGCCCGCCGTAGATCCCCGCGAACGCCCGCACGCAGAGCGCGCTCCGCCGGTCGAGGAGCGGCAGGAGCCCGAGCCCTTCCTGCATGAGCCCGTCCGCCCGGGCCGCCTGGTGCTCCATCAGCCCCCGCCAGGCCGGCCCCGTGCGCCCGGCGCCGACGTCCTCCTCCGTGACTCCGAAGCGGGCCAGCTCGTCCTGCGGGAGGTAGACGCGCCCGAGTGCCCAGTCCTCGGCCACGTCGCGCATGATGTTGATCTGCTGGAGGGCGAGGCCGAGCGTCTCCGCCCGCGGGCCGGCCGCCGAGGCGTCGCTCGGCCCGTAGACAGCCGTGCAGGCCAGTCCCACGGCCCCGGCGACCCGGCGGCAGTACTCGCGGAGCTCGGACCACGTCTCGTAGCGGGAGCGCTCGACGTCCATGAGACCGCCGTCCACGAGATCCCGCAGCGCACTCGTCGGGATGGGGTAGCGCGTGACGGCGTCGGCGAGGGCGACGAGCACGGGATCTCCGTCGGGAGATCCCGGCAGGTCCTCCACCGCCGCACGGCATGCCTCCAGTCCCCTGCGGCGCTCGGCAGGCTCGCGGGCGCCGTCGTCGGCGATGTCGTCCACCCGTCGCGCGAACGCATAGAGAGCTGCGATGGCCTGACGCTTGGGACGCGGGAGGAGCATGATGCCCCAGGCGAAGTTGCGCGCCTCCCGGCGCGTGATCCGGCCGACCTCCCGGTACGCCTCCGGGACGGTCATCGGCGACGGACGACCTCGAGGAGCGCAAGGCGGGCGAACGTCCAGCGGCTCGGCGCCGGCCGCCCGGTGAAGACGTCCCACCCCGCACGCTCGAGCGCGTCGATCGCGGCGAGGCCTCCCCGGGCGTAGAGCGCCACGGACAGGCCGGGCCGCCCGCCGAGGGCGTCGGCGAGCGGCAGCCCGGCCCGCAGGAGCTCCCGCGCGCGATCGGCCTCGAAGCGCAGGAGGGCTGCCGTGCGATCGGTCGCGGGCCCGGCCAGGTCCTCGTCGCGCACGCCGTAGCGGCGCAGATCCTCCTGAGGCAGGTACACCCTCCCCAGCTCGAGGTCACGGGGCGGGTCCTGAAGGAAGTTGACGAGCTGAAGCCCCGTGCAGACCGAGTCGCTCAGCCCCACGAGGCCCGGTTCATCCGCGCGTCCGTAGACCCCGAGCACGAGGCGGCCCACCGGGTCGGCCGAGTACGTGCAATACCCACGCACGTCCTCCCAGCTTTCGTAGCGGCTCGTCCTCTGGTCGATCCGATTGGCTTCGATCAGCCGGCGAAAGGGCTCGAGCGGCAGCGCCCGCGCCCCGATCGTCGCGTGCAGACGCCGCATGATCTCCGTCTCCGGCACACCCTCCAGCTCACGCTCGAGCTCGTCGAGAAGCGCGTTTCGGTCACCGGCCGCCTCGGCTCCCAGGTTGTCGACCAGTCGGGCGAACCCGTAGATCGCGCGCAGGTGCGGCCGCGCCCAGCGGGGCGCCAGCAGGGAGGCGACCGGGAAGTTCTCGCCGCGCGCGCGAGCGTCGATCCGCTCGGCGGCGAGCTCGGGGGCGTCCAGCAGGCCGGACGGCATAGGGTCCATTCTCCCATGGAGACCCGCCGCCTCGGCACGAACGGCCCGGAGCTCCCGGTCGTGGGGCTCGGCACCTGGCTGACGTTCGACGTCGGCCCCGACCGCCAGCGAATGGCCGACGAGGTCGTCGGCGCCATCCTCGCCGAGGGCGCCACCGTGGTCGACTCCTCACCGATGTACGGCCGCTCGGAGGCGGTCCTCGGCGGAGCGCTCGACGGTCGGCGCGAGGGGGCCTTCGTGGCGACGAAGGTCTGGACGCGGTCGCCTGAGGAAGCACGTCGTCAACTGGAGGCCCAGCTCGGCTTCTACGACGGCCGGATCGACCTCGAGCAGGTGCACAACCTCGTCGCCTGGGAGGGGCATCTCCCCTGGCTGGAGCGGGAGCGTGACGCCGGCCGCATCGGACTTCTCGGCGCGACGCACTACGCCGCGTCCGCCTTCGACGAGCTGGAACGGGTCATGCGGACGGGCCGGATCGAGGCCGTCCAGATCCCCTACAACCCGGCCGAGCGGGCGGTGGAGGATCGCCTCCTCCCACTCGCCGAGGAGCTCGGCCTCGGCGTCCTCGTCATGCGTCCGCTCGGCGGCGGAGGAGCTCTCCTCCCCGGCCCGGAACCGAGTGCGCTCGAGCCCCTCGGCGTCGAGACGTGGGCGGAGGCACTGCTGAAGTGGACGCTCTCCGACCCGCGCGTCACGGTCGTCATTCCGGCGACGACGAGCCCGGAGCACGCGCGCCAGAACGCGCGCGCCGGCTCGCCGCCCTGGTTCGATCCCGACCAGCGTCGCCTCGTGGAGGAGCTCGCCGGCCGAAGCTAGCCCGGCTCGCCGAGCTCCTGCAGGACCTCGGCCGTGTGCTCGCCGAGAGCGGGAACCGGTCCCAGCTCCGGCCGCTCGCCAGCCACGAGGAAGGGGTTGCCGATGGTCGGAAGGGGGCCCGCCGGGGAGCCGACCTCGGCCACGAGCCCGCTGTGCGCGAGCTGGGGATGCTCCATGACGTCCTTCAGGTCGTTGACGGCGCCGCACGGAACACGAGCGGCTTCGAGCCGTTCGAGCCACTCGGCCGCCGGGCGTGCGGCGAAGGCTTCCTCCAGATTCGACTCCAGCTCGTGCCGGTGCGCGACTCGAGCCTCGTTGGTCGCGAAGCGGGCGTCGGCGAGGAGCTCGGGCCGCTCGAGAACGTCGCGACAGAGCGCCGGCCAGTGCGCGGCTGACAGGACGGCGAGGCCGACGAGCCGGCCGTCGCCGGCCGCGTACGGCCCGTAGGGACAGAAGTGCGGATGGCGCATGCCCGTGCGCCGGGGGAGCTCTCGCCGGTGCCACCACAGGTGCGGGAAATAGCCGAGCCAGTCGAGCATGACGTCGAAGAGCGAGACGGAGACGCGCGCGCCTTCGCCCGTTCGTTCCCGCCGCACGAGGGCCGCCAGCGCGGCCACGGCGGCGTAGCTTCCCGCGCCGACGTCGCACACCGAGATCCCGACACGGGCGGGCGCCTCCGAGCTCCCCGTCAGCGAGATGAGCCCGGTCTCCCCCTGCATGACGAGGTCGTAGGCGTTCTTGCGCGCATACGGGCCGTCCGGCCCGTAGCCGGAGATCTCCACGTAGACGACGTCGGGCCGGAGCGCCCGGACGGCCTGCTCGCCCAGGCCGACGCGCTCGGCCCAGCCCGGCGTCGCGTTCTGGAGGACGACGTCGCTCGCGCCGACCAGCGTCTCGAGAGCGGGCCGGGCAGCCGCATCCTCGACGTCGAGCGCGACGCTTCGCTTGCCCCGATTCATCCAAACGAAGCCGCTCGAGAGCCCGCGGGCGAGCGAGTCCCACTCCCGCGTGACGTCGCCACCCGCCGGGCGCTCGACCTTGACGACCTCGGCGCCGAGGTCGGCCAGGAGCCGCGTGCAGAGCGGGCCGGCGAGGCCGTTCTCGAAGGCGAGCACGCGGGTGCCCTTGAGGAGCACCCGCGTACCGTACCGCCGAGCTACGTGCTAGACGACCGGCTGCACCTCGACGACCTCGCTGCCGTCGAGCTGAAAGCCGGCGGCCTCGTGCGCGTTCACGACGGCGCCGGCGTCCGGCGCCTCGGACAGGCAGAAGGCCGTGCCGTCCTTTCCGAGGTAGACGTTGAGGCCCGTGACGCCGAACTCGTCCGGCTCGCCCGCTCGGAGGCGGGCGGCGATGCCTTCCTGCATCTCCGGCGGCAAGTTCGGCGACATGGCGTGATGGTCGATGAACTTCGGCACGATGCTCCTCCTAGTCGGATTCGGGCGTGGGGAGCGGGCCCGGGTCCTCACCCACCGCGGCCTTGGCCAGGCGGCCGAGGAAGAGGTCCCAGCCCTGCCCGTGGATCTCCAGCGCTTCGTCCGGAAGCTCGTGGTGCCTGAGGCGGACGAGCGTGCCGTCGCCGTCCGGCTCGAGCGAGACCTCGACCCGGCTCGAGCCGGGCGGCACGGCGTGCTCCCCCTCGCCGCCCTCCCACCCCCACGTGAACACGACGCGATGCGGCGGGTCGAGCTCCACGTACTCGCCGCGGGCGACGGCCAGGTCGTTGATGTCGACCCGGTAGATGCCGCCCGGCCGGGGATCGAGCTCGGCCTTCCGGCCCTTCCACTGGATCATCTTGTCGGGATCGGTGAAGAACTCGAACACGGTTGCGGGTTCGGCCGCGATCCGCACCTCACGCTCGACGACGTTGCGTTCCTCGACGTGCATTGCGTTTCCTCCCTTCCTCGAGCTCAGCCGCCAGCGCCAGGCGCTCCAGACCCTCGTCCCAGAAGCGCTCCACGAACGCCCGCAGCCCGACCAGCCCCTCGCGCCTGGCCCGGTAGAGACGTCGAGTGCCTTCCCGACGCTCCACGACGAGCCCGGCCTGCTTCAGGACAGTCAGGTGCTGGGAGATGGCGGGCCTGGTCACGTCGAACTCGGCCGCGATCTCACCGGCGGTCAGCTCGTCATCCCGGACGAGCTCGAGTATGCGCCTGCGGCGCGGCTCGGAGATGGCGCGAACGGCGGCTTCCACGAGCCGCTATTTAAGCAAAGACTTACGTAAGACGCAACTAACAGATAGAGCTTGCGGAAGAATCTGCATTGTGGGAGTCGTGACCGATTCGACGGAGCTGCGGGCGCGGGTCGCCGCGATGAGGGTGGCCCGGCTCGCGACGACGGAGGCCGGACGCGAGCCGCATCTCGTGCCCATCTGCTTCGCCCTGGAGGGCGACGTCCTGTACTCGGCCGTCGACGAGAAGCCGAAGCGCTCGAAGCGCCTGAAGCGACTCGCGAACATTCGCGCGCATCCCGGGGTCACGGTCGTCGTCGACCACTACGAGGAGGACTGGTCGCGGCTGTGGTGGGTCCGGCTCCGCGGCGAAGCGCGTGTGCTCGAGGAGGGCGCGGAGCGCGACCGCGCCCTCCTGCTCCTGAGCGCGAAGTACGACCAGTATCGTGCGCAGCCGCCGACGGGCCCGGTGATCGCCCTCGACGTAAGGGAATGGCGCGGCTGGTCGGCGGCGCCCGACATGTCAACCGAGGAAGGAGGCGGGCGATGAAGCTCGGGATCGGACTCCCCAACACGATGGCGAACGAGACCGACCGCCGGCTCATGCTCGACTGGGCACGGCTGGCCGACGAAGCGGGCTTCGAGCTGCTCGGCACGATCGACAAGGCGAACTACGACGCCTGGGACCCCCTCGTCACCCTGGC